>JAEXPG010000653.1 GCA_023447015.1 Verrucomicrobiota bacterium | reverse complement strand
GGTCGGCGAGGATCTTGATGCGGGTGACGATGGCGTTGTGGAGGACCTTGGCGAAGGTGAGGACCTCTCGCAGGAAGCCGTCGACGCGGAAGCGGATGCGGGTGAACTCCTCCTGGGGCTCGATGTGGATGTCGGTCGCACGTTCGCGGAGGGCGAAGTGGATCATCGCATCGACGATTTGGACCACGCCGGAGGACTCGCCGAGGCTCTGGAGCGCCTCCGGGGTGAGATTGGCCGAAGTGAGGGAGTGGTTCTTGGCGAACTCATTGAGGCAGTCCTCAATGCCCTTCTCGGTGGAGTAGTGGACGGCGATGGCGTCGGCGATCTCGCAGGGTAGGGCGAAGACGGGGCTGACGGGGCACTGGACGATGTGGCTGATGCGGCGGACGAGGTCGGGATTCTCCGGTTCGGCCATCGCGATGGTGGCGACGCCGTCGAGGATGTAGATGGGGATGCAGCGGGTCTTGGTCGCGATCTCGTGGGGCATCGTCGCGAGCGCCTCGTCGGAGATGAGGGAGGCGAGGGGGTCGACGTAGGCGATGCCGATGGAGTTGCCCCAGAGGGTGCAGGCCTGGTCCTTGGGCAGGTGCTTGTCGGCGATGAGCGCCTCGAGCATCGGGAGCGAGCCGAAGCCGTGTTCGGCGCCGAGCGCGGCGACGACGTCCGGCGAAACCAAGGGAGGCAGGCCGGTGGAGATGAGCTCGAGAAAGCGCTTAGCGTGTTCGCTTGGCATGCTTCTTCCGGCGGGTGGTGAAGATCTGGCTGATCTCCATCTGGTCGAGGATCTCCTTGGAGAAGAGCGAGCCGGTGCGTTCGAAGCGCAGCTCGCGCATGAGCTGCGGGAGCGGATAACGGACCTCGCGCACGTTCATGCCGGGATCGAGAACGTCGTCGCTGGGCTGGGGCGTGCCGGGGGGCATGGGAGGAGGCTATTCTTCGCCGAAGTGGTCCTGGATCGTTTCGGCAAGCACCTTGGCCATGGCTTCCTTCGGGGTGTCCTTGCGGACGAAATTGACGGCCCCGAGTTCGAGACAGCGCTCGACGACGTGGCGGGTGGCCAGCGAGGTCAGCATGACGACGATGGCATCGGGATTGAGGGCGCTGATGCGTTCGAGGGCCTGGATGCCATCCATGATGGGCATGTTGACATCCATCAGGACCAGATCCGGCCGATGCTCGGTGAAGGAGGTGATGGCTTCCTCGCCGTTGGCGGCCTCGTGGATGGTGGGATTGCCGAGCTTGCGGAGGATGAGGCCGATGTACTTCCGGATGTGCGGCTCATCGTCCACGATGAGGACTGTGCCGTTAAATTCCATGTTCGGGGGCGGGGAGTCTGACGCGGAAATCGGCCCCGCCGCCGTCGCGGTTGGTGGCGGAGATGGCGCCGCGGTGGGCCTCGACGATCTTGCGGCAGATGGCCAGTCCGAGGCCGGTGCTCTTCTCGCCGCCGGTCGGTTTGACGGAGGTCTTGCCGAAGCTGGTGAACAGCATGCTCATCTCGCCGGGCGGAATTCCGGGACCCTGATCCTGCACTGAAATGGTCTGATGGTCCGCATCTTCGGATAGTTCCACCGTAATAGTCGTCCCGGGCGGCGAAAACTTGATCGCGTTGCTGAGAAGATTGTCGATCACCTGCCGGATCTTGCGGGCGTCGATGAGCAGGGCCTGGGAGGGTTTGAAGGGCCGGCAGGAGATCTTCATCTGCTTGCGGGCGGCGGTGAGGCCGTTGAGGAAGACGGCGTCGTGGACGATGTCGGCGAAATTGGTGGGCGTGAGATCGAGCCGCATCTCGCCGCTCTCGATGATCGAGATGTCGAGCAGCTCGTTGAGAAGATCGAGCATGACGTGCGTCGCGCTGTGGACGCTGCGGAGCATGGCGCGTTGGTCCTCGTTGAGCTCGCCCGAGGAGCCGTCGAGCATGAACTCGGAGAGGCCGCGGATGGAGGTGAGGGGATTGCGCAGGTCGTGGGCGGCGATGCCGAGGAAGTGGTTCTTGGCGGCGTTGGCCTTGCTGAGATCGTCGATGAGGCGCTGCTGGTGCTCGAGCAGGGCCCGGAGGTGGATGTGCGTACGGATGCGGGCGATCATCTCACGCGGTTGGAACGGCTTCACCACGTAGTCGATGCCGCCCGCCTCGAGGCCGGCCACGATGTCCTCCGGTTGGTTCTTCGCGGTGATGAAGATGATCGGAACGCTGGCCGCGGACGGGTCGGCCTTGAGCCGCCGGCAGGTCTCGAAACCGCTGATGCCCCCCATGACGACATCGAGCAGGATGAGGTCGGGCTGGAAATCGGGGTAGGCGGCGAGGGCGGCTTCGCCGGAATCGACCTCGGAGGTGATGTAGCCCTCGGGGCGCAGGATCGAGGAGATGATCCGGGCGTTCATGCGATCGTCCTCGACGACAAGAATGCGGCGCCCGGAAAGGTCGATGCGGGCTTGGCCGGGGCTGGAATCGGCAGTGTGGCTCATCGGGGATTCGGCGCGAGGGCTCGACGTTGCTGGGTTGTGGCCCGAAAGGCAATACCCCACCCGCGGCACGGGTGTGCGGTTCATGCTGGGCCGATCCCCCGGCCGATAGGGGTGCCGCTGGATCTGGTGGACGTACACATCAAGAATTCCGGATGCGTTGATAAACGCCTTGCCAATCTCCCTGCTTCGGCAACCTTCGCGGCCTTACTCCAACTCCTTTTATGTCCAACTCCTTCGTCTTCTCCTCCGAATCCGTGGGTGAGGGCCATCCCGACAAGGTGGCCGACCTGATCTCCGACAGTGTGCTCGACGCCTGCCTCGCGCAGGACCCGACCAGCCGCGTGGCCTGCGAGACCATGGTGAAATCCAACATGGTCATCATCGCCGGCGAGATCACCACGAAGGCGAAGATCAACTACGAGGAGGTCGTGCGCGCTGCCATCCGCGACGTCGGCTACATCCACAACGACGATGTCTTCCACGCCGACCAGGTCTTCATCAACAACTACCTCACCCGCCAGTCCCCCGACATCGCGCAGGGCGTCAACGCCGCCGCCGCCGAGGGCAAGGAGACCGCCGAGCAGGGCGCCGGCGACCAGGGCCTGATGTTCGGCTACGCCTGCAACGAGACGCCCGAGATGATGCCGACGGCGATCATGTTCGCCCATCGCCTCGGCCGCGAGTTGACCAAGATCCGCAAGGCCGGCCTCGTCTCGTGGCTGCGCCCCGACGCCAAGTCGCAGGTCTCGATCCGCTATGAGAACGACAAGCCGGTGAAGGTGGAGAACGTCGTCATCTCCACGCAGCACACCCCTGAGGTCTCCCACGCCGCGATCAGCGAGTTCCTCATCGAGCACGTCATCCGCCGCGTCATCCCGGCGAACATGATCGATGCCAACACGAAGTTCCTGATCAACCCGACCGGTCGCTTCGTCGTGGGCGGGCCGCAGGGCGACTCCGGCCTCACCGGCCGCAAGATCATTGTCGACACCTACGGCGGCTGGGGCCGCCATGGCGGCGGCGCCTTCTCGGGCAAGGACCCGTCGAAGGTCGACCGCTCCGCCGCCTACATGGCGCGTTGGGTCGCGAAGAACATCGTCGCCGCCGGCCTGGCCGACATCTGCGAGCTGCAGGTCGCCTACGCCATCGGCTATCCCGAGCCCGTCTCGATCTGGGTCGACGCCATGGGCACCGCCAAGGTCGACGAGCAGAAGATCTCCGCCGCCGTGCGCGAGGTGTTCAGCTTCAAGCCGGCGAACATCGTCAAGCAGCTCGACCTGCTCCGCCCGATCTACCGCCAGACGACCAACTACGGCCACTTCGGCAAGGCCGAGCTCCCGTGGGAGCAGCTCAACAAGGTCGAGGCCCTCCAAGCCGCGATCAAGAAGGTCTGAGCTCTCGATCCTCCGGCCGACCGCTTCCTGCGAAGCTGTCGGCCTTTTTCATCCCGCCCTCTGCAGCGCAACTTTCAGCCCGTTTTCCTCATGTCCCAAGATTTCAAAGTCCGTGATCTCTCCCTCGCCGAACTCGGCCGCAAGGAGATCGCCATGGCCGAGGCCGAGATGCCCGGTCTCATGTCCGTCCGTGCCAAGTACTCGCAGACCAAGCCGCTCGCCGGCGTCCGCATCACCGGCTCGTTGCACATGACCAACCAGACGGCCGTCCTCATCGAGACGCTCGTCGCCCTCGGCGCCACCGTGCGCTGGGCCTCCTGCAACATCTTCTCCACCGTCGACAGCGCCGCCGCCGCGATCGCCAAGGCCGGCATCCCCGTCTTCGCCTGGAAGGGTGAGACGCTCGAGGAGTACTGGGACCTCACCTGGC
>JAEXPG010000651.1 GCA_023447015.1 Verrucomicrobiota bacterium | reverse complement strand
CCGCGCCCCCGCCACGCTCGGCCGTTACGCGATCCAGCTCCAGCTCGCCCACCCCAGCGCCGACGTGAAGCGCCCCGGCCACGCCGGCGTGGCGGCCGATCTCGCCGCGGTCTTCGCCGGCTGTTCGCCAGAAGTTGTCTATCTCCACAACCCGGCCGACAAGCACGACACCCACGTCGCGGTGCTCGCCCGCTGCCTGGAGGCGTTGCGCGCGCTGCCACCCGCCCGCCGCCCGCGCCGCGTGCTCGGCTGCGAGGTCTGGCGCGATCTCGACTGGCTGGTCGACACCGACAAGGTCGCGCTCGATGCCGGACGCCGGCCCGAGCTCGCCGCGCAACTGCTGCTCGCCTTCGACTCGCAGATCGCCGGCGGGAAACGCTACGACCTCGCCACTCTCGGCCGCCGCGCCGCGCACGCCACCTTCCACACCTCGCACGCCACCGACCGCCTGGCCGGCATCACCTGGGCCCTCGATCTCACGCCGCTGCTCGCCGAGCCCGCGCCGGATCTGGCCGCGTTCACCCTCGCCGCCCTCGACCGCCTGCGCGACGACGTGAAGAGTCGGATCGCACGAGTGAGCTAGATCGCCGCCTCCGAGAGCGGCGACACCCGGAGCGGAAGCGCTTCGCTTCCGCGCGGAACGCAAGGCGTTGCGCTGCGCTGCGCAACGGGCGGCTTCCCATCCATCGGCGTGCCCCGCCCTTGAAACCGACCGGCGGTTTCCCGTTTGAGCAGTTGCCCCGCGCTGGCGTCAACTGCCCGGCCGCGCCCCATTCCGCGTTCCGCAATCCGCATTCCGCAATTCCTCCGTGCTCTTCGCCTTCCTCACCACCTTCCTCTGGTCGTTCAGCGCGATCTTCGCGCGGCGTCTGGTCGACACACTGGGCAGCACGCTGGCGAACTTCAGCCGCCTCGTTCTTGCCACCGCGTTGCTCGGCCTCTGGGCCTTCACGGCCGGCCACGGCATCGCCGGCGACGGCTTTCGCTGGTATCTGTTGAGCGGAGTCGTGGGTTTCGGCTTGGGCGACATCACGCTCTACTTCGCTCTCGCACGGATCGGCTCGCGCCTGACGATCCTGCTCACCCAATGCCTCGCAGCGCCGCTGGCCATCTTCATCGAGTGGCTCTGGCTCGGCACCACGCTCACCCCGCTGCAGCTGTTCTGCGTCACCGGCGTGCTCGGAGGTGTGTCGGTCGCACTGATTCCCAAGGACAACCCGCACCTGCCGCGCGCCACGCTTTGGAGCGGCATCGGTTTCGGCGTGCTCGCGGCGCTTGGGCAGGCGCTCGGCGCGGTCGTGAGTCGCAAGGCCTTCGATCTCTCGCTCGCGTCGGGCGTCCGGATCGACGGAGGAACCGCCGCCTTTCAGCGCATCCTCGGCGGTCTCGCCTGCGGCCTGCTCGCGTGGTGGCTGCTGCGCCACCGCGAGGGCGAGCACCGCTGGCCCCAGCTCACCGGCGCGCTGCGCAACCGCCGTTTCCAGCTCACGCTACTGGCCGCGGCGCTCTGCGGCCCCGTGCTCGGCGTCGGCTGCTACCAATGGGCGCTGGCCACCGCGCCGAGCGGACTGGTGCTGCCGATCGTCGCCCTCTGCCCGATCGCGATCATCCCGTTCAGCTGGTGGCTGGAGGGCGACCGCCCCCGGCCGCGGTCGCTGGTCGGTGGCGCCTGCGCCGTCGCCTGCGCCATCGCCCTGGCCCGGCTGCGCACGGCCTAGAGCCGCCGACCACCCCGCAACCGGCCCGGTCGCTCGCCCACCGGCCCGCCGGACGGAGTGTTGCTGCCCCCGCGCCGAGACCCGCGTTGGTTGGCAGGGCGCAGTACTCGTTGGAGCACATCGTCGCAGAACACGAGCCGGCGCACCAGCAACCGCGACCCGCCATGATCACCGGCTTCTTCGGATCCGAAATCCGCCGTCTCAACCGCAACCTGCGGCGTCTCGGGCTGCTGCTCCTCGGACTCGCGCTCGCGTGGACCTTCGCCCTCGAGCGGGACTTCTGCCAGCGACTCCTGCCGCCGCGTCCACTCGACGGCGACGCACTGCTCGAGGCGGCGGCAAGCCACCGGATCCCGCCCCGGCGTTGGCGCCTCTCGGAGGAGGCGATCAGCTCCATCGAGCCGTTCCCGCCCCCCGGCACGGGGCGCGAGGAGGATCGGGGACGGGAGCTCGCTACACTCGGTTCCCTTGCACTGCTGGTCCGCGGCGGACCGGGCAAGATCGGACCGGAAACCAGCGGCATTCTGCGGCGCCTGCCGGCCGAACAGTACCGCCGCCTCATCGCCCTCGCCGCCGCGGCCGGAGCGCCCCCGCTCGCGCCCGTGGCGCTGGAGGCAGCCGACCCTCTGCGATGGTCAGCGGAGCCCGCCATCCCCGGAATCCTGACCGCCGCCGCGTTGTTCTGCCTCATCCGCAGCCTTGGGCGCACCGCGCGCCCGGCGTCCCATCCGCTGGTGCGCAAGCTCGTCACCGCCGACCCGGACAGCCGCCTGCGCGAGATCGAGACGGCGCTCGACCAGGGAATCACCATGCGCACGCCGATCCGTTTCGGCATTCCCGGGATCGGCAACTGGTCGACCACCGGCCGCTACCGGCACCATTCGGTGATCCGGATCGGGCCCGGCTGGTTCTACTACGGCTGCACCCTCCAAGCCCATCTGCACCCGCTCGACGACCTGGTCTGGCTCTTCCGCCAGGACCGCAAGATGAGCACCCACGGTGTCGACGTCGGCACCGCCCACCTCCTGACCCTGCGCTTCCGTGACGGCTCCGAACTGCTGGTGTCCCTCGGGGAAACTCCGACCGAGCTGGCGGCCCGGATCGGGAGCCTCGTGAAACACCTGCCCAACGCCGGCCCATTCCTCGGGCTCGGCGAAGGCGGGCGGACCGATGTGCTCCACGCCATCCACCAGCTGGCCCCGTGGGCGCTGGTCGGCCACGATCCGTCGTTGGCGCGGGCGTGGGGCAACGTGCGTTCCCGGCAGGAGCTCGTCGCGCTGGTCGAGCGCCGGAAATTCTCCGGACGGTGAGTCAGAAACGCCGCACCACTGCCGCGCTGCGGCGCCGGCGCCAGCCGACAACCGCGAGCGTGCCGGCCCCGAGCACCAGCGCATAGGTCGCCGGCTCGGGCACGGGGGTGAAGACGAGATTCAGGCTTCTGCCATCGGCCGACTGCGCCACCGAGAACACGCCCGTGTAGGGATTGGTGAAGGCGGTGAGATCGACCGAGAACTGGTTGGTGTTGAACCCGGTGATCCCGCCGCTGGCGGTCACGAAGGTCCAGCTGTAACCGGAAGGATTGGACAGGTTGCCGACGAAGTTCGAGACCGCCCCCCGGCCGCCGGTGGCGCTCAGCAGACCGATGACGTCGAGGTCGAAGCCCCGGGCCCCGAGATTGGAGAGGTTGAGGTTGCCGTTGATCGTGAGCGAATCCCAGCCCGTGCCGGCGGTGCCCTTGGCGTTCCAGATGTTGAAGTCGAAGCCGGAGCCGGTGCGCCAGAGCTCGGCGCCGGTGGTGAGCGTGCCGGTCGCCACGTTCCCGGCCGGGGCCAGGCGCCCGCCGGCGAGCTCGACCGGGCTGTTCTGCAGGCTGGAGCCCGCCGCGTAGAGGGTGCCACCGGTGAGGTACACGCGGTTCGTGTTCAGGATCGTGGCCTTCGTCAGATCGAGGATGCCGCCGGTGACGGTCGTGGCATGATTGTTCATGTCCGCCGTGTTGGTGATCGAGACCAGGCCGGTGCCGTTCTTGGTCAGGCCGCCGTTGGCCTGGATGTAGGCGGAGATGTTGCCGCTGAAGACGGTGAACGGCGTCGAGGAGTCGCTGGCGGTGATGGTGTTCGTTCCGATGATGGAGCCGCTGCGCAACGTGACGGTCTTCGTCGTCTGGGAGAAGCCCGAGAGCTCGAGGGTGCCGCCGTCGACAATCAGATCGGAGGCCTTGCTGAGCGAATTGGAGCCGGCGGCCTTGAGCGTGCCCCCACTGATGAGCGCCACGCCGGTGTAGTCGTTCTGCGCGTTGCCGCTCATGGTCACCGTGCCGGAGGTGGTCTTCGTCAATCCGCCGGAGCCATGGAGGCTGACGGTCACCGAGCCGCTCTCCACGGTGTAGGAGCCGGCGGTGAGATTGCCGTTCTCATTCTGCACGGCGCCGAGGTTGCCGCTGATGAGCCGGACCGAGCCCACGGTCTCGGTGTTGTTGAACTCCAGCGTGGCGCCGGAAATGGTCAGCGCCATGCCGTTGGCCAGGCGCTCGTTGCCGCTGAGCTGGAAGATGCCGGGACCGGCCAGCGTGGCCGAGGCCCCGTTGAGCAGGGCGGAGAAGCGCGCGGTGGCCCCGGAATTCACGGTGATCGTCGGGGTCGCGCCCGTGAGGGTGATGTTCGAGGTGCTGGTGCCGCCGGCGATGGTGTAGCCGGTGGAGTCGAAGGTGAGCCCGTTGGCGTAGAGGGTGGCCCCGTTGGCCACGGTCACGGTACCGCCGTTGCCACTGAAGACCGCCACATCGGCGCTCGGATTTGCCGTGGCCCAAGCGGTGGTCTTTCCACCGGCCGATCCTTCGTGAAACAATTTCGTGGTGGTGTCCCAGGTGCCACTGCCACCAACGCCGTTGCCCGGATCCGCATCCCAATAAAGCACCGCCGCCGGCGCCGAGACCGCGGCCAACAGGCACACGGCAGCAAGGGACCGCCGCAGAAGCGGAGACTCGAGGGACGATACGATGGTGGAGGGCTGGATCATGGCAGGTGGTCGCCAACGCCCCCTGCGCATGCCAAAACAAGCGGGTGCCGCATTATGCGGCACCCGCCAAGCGTCACCGTGTGGGGGCGATGACGGTTGGGTTGAAAACGGGGTTAATCCCCTATGGCAAGTCGGGATCGGCCCGCCGCGAAGGCGCCCGAGGCCGTTCCTAGGGAAAAAACCCCAGGCCAAACGCATCCGCTTCCCGGCACGGACGACACCGGTCCTCTTGCGCTCGCCCCACCCCGTCCCGATCGTCCGAGCTGTTCAGGCGCCGCAGCAAGTCACGCCGCCCTCATCGCTGGGAAGCAACACGAGCCGCAACGGCTGATGTGGCGTCCCCGGAACGCCTCCCGGCGGAAAACGAAGCGTGCCACCCCCGCGCGGGATGATTCTCCGGCACCGGACCGGCGCCCCGGCCTTGCCCCGACGCCGCCGCACCGCATGCTACGCGGCCATGTACAGAATCATCGGCGGCGACGGCCGCGAGTATGGCCCGGTGTCGGCCGCCCAAGTCGAGCAATGGATCGCGCAGAACCGCGCCAACGGCCGGACACAGATCAAGGCCGAGGG
>JAEXPG010000650.1 GCA_023447015.1 Verrucomicrobiota bacterium | reverse complement strand
TGCGGCCGTCGTCGGGGTGCCCCCCGCGGCGTTCGCCGCGGCGGTGCTGGCGCTCCAGCGCAAGCTCGGCAGCGGCGACGACGACCTGCAGCACGGCTTTGCCCATTGCGACGCCGCCCAGAGCCCGGCCGCCGCCGACTCGCTCTGGACCCGCCAGCAGGTGCTCGATGCCCTCAAGCGCCTGGCGCCGTACCAGGAGGCGACGCTGTTGATCACGAACCTGCACGCCACGTTCTGCCCGCCCGGTCGGCGTTGGACGGAGCGCCGCCGCACGGCCTACCGCGAGGTGCTCGATTTCCTCGCCGCGCTCGCCGTCGCCCGCAAACGCGAGCGGGCGCAGCTGACCCTGCTGTTCCTGTAGCGGGCGCCGGCCCGCGCCGCACTCGCGGCACAGCGGGTTGCCGTCGGGGTTCCTTCACCGGCGCACAGGCTTCCGCCGCTCGCTGCCGACCGACGCCTCGGCGCTCGTGCGGCTTTCGCCGTCCCCGGGGCGGGGGAGTGGCGGATGCCGATCTCTTGGGGCGTCGGGCCGGGAGCGCAGAACGTGCGGTCGGCCACGCCGTTCCCAAGGGGCGAACGGCGTGCGCTGAACTTACACTTTTGTTTTTGTAGAACGCGGCCTGCGGCCTCGACTCCGCGACGGCGATTGGTTGGAGTTTCGCACCCCAAACCCATGGCCACCATTTTCGAGCGCATCATCGCCCGGGAGATCCCCGCCCGCATCGTGCACGAGGACGACCTCTGAATGGCGATCCACGACATCCAGCCGCAGGCGCCGGTGCACGTCATCTTGTTCCCGAAGAAGCCGGTTCCGCGTCTCGCCGAGGCCTCGGCGGCGGATCAGCCGCTGCTTGGCCACCTGCTGCTGACGGCGGCGGCGGTCGCCAAGCAGCTCGGGCTGGCGCAGGGCTTCCGAATCGTGATCAACAACGGCCCGCATGGCGGCGAGTCCGTTCCGCACCTGCATGTGCACCTGCTTGGCCAGCGCCCGATGGCGTGGCCTCCGGGCTGAGCTTCCAACCCGCGCCGAAAAGCCCGGAAACGAGGGCGCGAGGCCCGTGCATAATTGTTGCCGCGCCGCGCCGAGTTTGCCCAAGTAGCACCACGATGTCCGAGGAAGCGTCCGCAGCCGATGGGGAGCGCTCACCCGGGGCCGAACCACAGGCCCTGCGGGTGCCGTGGGCGCCGCTCGTCGCCGTCGCGACAACGACGCTCTATTCCTGCACGCCGTTCCGCCGCCTCGGGCTTTCCGCGCTGGCCGGCGCGCGCGACATCCAGCGCCGCCTCGAGCAGCTGCGGCTCTCGGTGGAGCTCGGCGCCCCCGAGTTCGGCTGGGCCTTCGCCCCGACCCCGACGCCCTCGGCCGAGCAGCTGCGCGACTCCGCCCAGCAGCTCAAGGACACGCTCACGCGCCTGCTGCACGAGTTCTTCTGGTTCTGGCCCGCGAGCTATCCGGACGAGGGCAGCGATCCCGCGATGGAGGCGTTGCTGGCCGGCGATGCCGACACGGCGTTCCTGCGCTGGCAGAACGAGGCCGCCGCCGGGAAGATCGTCGCGGTGCACAATCTCGCCGTCTTCCACCAGCTCGCCGCGCTCGAGGTCGAGCGCACCGGCGGCGCGATCGAGGAGGAGACCACCGAATGGTGGAAGGCCTCGATCGAGCAATGGATGCAGGTGCGCGCGAGCAACGAGTTCTGGGAGCTGCTCCGCCAGCGCGTCATCATCCTCGACGACGCGCGCCTGCCCGACGGCCTGCTCGACGCGATCCGCGGCACGCTGCCCGACGCGTTCTGCGGCATCCACGCCTCGCTGGCGATCGCCCGCGCGCAGAAGGCGCAGTGGCACGAAGCCACGGCCC
The DNA here is from genome assembly GCA_023447015.1 of Verrucomicrobiota bacterium. Taxonomy (GTDB): domain Bacteria; phylum Verrucomicrobiota; class Verrucomicrobiia; order Opitutales; family Opitutaceae; genus CAJCBL01. The sequence continues at coordinate 1,913 of JAEXPG010000650.1, read as the reverse complement.
ATGTCCGTTTCGCCCGCCAGGTGCACGACGTGCCGGCACGCGCCGAACGCGCGCTCGAGGGCGCGATCGCCAAGGTGGTGCAGGGCGTCGACCTGCTGCTGCGCGACACCACCCGCCGGCTCAGCGGCGACGGTTCGGTGGGACTGGCGCTGACGGCCGGGCTGCTCGCGGAGGCGGCCGACGAGCTCGAGGTGATCGAGACGATCTGCGGGCGCGACTCCGAGATCTACCGCGAGGTGAGCACCCGCGTGGTCGACGCCGCGCTCGAGGGCATCATCTCCTACCAGCGCCGCACGCTCGACAGCTGCGGCGTGCTGCCGTGGCTCACCCACCTGACCACGCTCGCGGCCACCCCCGAGGTGCGTCGCCGTCTCGAGGAGACGGCCGACATCCTCCACGGCAATGCCATCGTCGAGAAGCTTCCCCCCGCCGATCCGAATGCGGACCCGGCGGCCGCCGAGGCCGCGGAGTTCGAGGCCGCGTACCGGCTGCTGGTCGAGGAGTTCGTGCCCGGGGCGGATCGGCTGGACCTCGGGCCGCGGGCCCGGGCCGACTATCTTGCCAATGTCCGCCGCGCGCTGCGCGAGCTCGCCCACGCCGCCTGCTACCAGCTGGAGAACATCGACCTGGCGACCCGCGCGCTCGCGACCGCCGCAGAGATCTCGGAGGGCGCCGAGCGGGCGTCCCTCGTGCAGGAACGCGAGCAGCTCATGTTGGAGATCGTGCGGCGCAAGGCCCGCGAGATGGCGGCCGAGCATGCGCGCGCGGCCGCCGAGGCCGCCGCGATGGCCGAGTCCATCGTGCTGCTGCCGACCGAGAGCGGAACTCCGGCTCCCGAGGTGCCAGCTGAACCGCTGCCGGCCGCCGACTCTGCCGTGGCCGAACAGTCGGAATCCACGGCCCCCGCCGCGCCCGAGGCGACGCCTTCGGCCGAGTCCGCCGGTGCCGCCCCGCGAGCGCGGAGGAAGAAGCCGGTGCAGAGCGAGCTTCCCTTGTGGAGCGAGGCGGCGGCGAAGGCCGCAGCGGAGGCCGCTTCGGCCGAGGCCGGCCCGGGCGCCGCCGCGGACCAGAGTCCGGTCGCCGGGGAAGGGGAGGGCGCCGAGGCCGCCAGCGAGGGTGCTCCGGGCGACGGCGTGCCGCTGCGCGCGTTCGGCAGCAACCAGGTCCATTTCGAGGTCTCCGGCCACGTGCTCGACCTCGACCCCACGCGGCTGGTCTTCGACGGTGTCGCAATCGCGCCGGACGACATCACCGGCCTGCGCTACGGTGTCGTGGAAGTGGAGACGCCCCAGGGGTCCCAGCGCTGCCACCGCATCGCCTGGTGCGATGTCGAGACCGTGGTCAGTCTCGACGAGACCAATCTTTTCCCCGCCGGGGCGGAGGAGTCGGCGCGCATCTACAACCTGATTTTGGAGACGCTCTACGGCGTGGTGGTGCCGGGATTGATCGTCCGGCTGGTGGACTGGGTGCAGCACGGCGAGACGGTGCCGCTCGGCCCGGCGCAGCTGCGGCGCGACGGCCTGGTGTTCTCGGGCCGGAGTTTCAACTGGCCAAGCGAGGCGGCCGTGCCTTACTCCCAGCTCGCGCATGCGCTCGATGGCGGTGATTTCGTGGTCCTCCGGGCCGGGGAAGAAAATGACACCGAGCGCTTCGCCCTGGCGGAGGTCTGGAACGCGGCCATCGCGGGCCATGTGATCGACGCACTCGCCACCGGTACCCCACAAATCGACGAATCATGAACGACCCCGGCATGTTGCAACTGCTGATGGCGACCGAGCCCAGGAAACTGGCCCGGCTGCCGGAGGCCCCCTTGGACAAGGCTCTTGCCGAGGTTCAGGCGCTGAAGAACGCACCTCCGTCCGCCGCCCCCGCGTCCCCGCCGCCGCCCCCGCCGGCCGCGGTCCCGCCCGCGC
>JAEXPG010000627.1 GCA_023447015.1 Verrucomicrobiota bacterium | reverse complement strand
TGTCGGCGGAGCTCGCCGGGGCCGGAGCGTGGCTGCCGGCGGTGGATGTGCATCTGCTCATCGCCGGCGCCGAGGCCGGCCGGCTGCCGGCGACCTGCCGCCGGTTGGCGGCGCACCACGAGAGTGTCGGCCGGCTGATGGGCCGGGCGACATTGGCCACGCTCTACCCGCTGGCGGTGGTGCATCTCGGGGCGGTGGTGCTGCCGATCAAGCACCTCGTGCTCGGTTCGGCGGTGCTCTACGCCAAGCAGGTGGCGCTCGTGCTCGTGCCCCTGTGGCTGCTGCTGGCGGCGGTGTTCATCATTCTGGGACGCCATCCCGGGCTGCGGCGCCGGATCTTCGCCTTCCTGCCGTGGGTGGCCGGCTTCCAGCGCGCGCGCGACCTGAGTGTGCTCGCGGCGGTGCTCGAAGGTTACGCCGCCAACGGTCTTTCGCCCGTGACGGCGTGGACGATGGCCGGGGCGGCGACTGGTTCCCCGGCACTCGCGGCGCTTGGCCGGCGCATGGCCGCCGAGGCCGAGGCGGGGCGGCAACCCGGACTGGCCCTGGCGCAGGAGCGGGCGTTGCCGGCGGAGTTCGCCCAGACGTACCGCACGGGCGAGCAGAGCGGCCGGCTCGACGAGAGCCTCGGCTGGCTGGCGCGGCGCTACACCGAGGAGGCGGAGCGCAAGCTCACGCACGTGAGCCTCTGGTATCCGCAGTTCGTGATGCTGCTGGTCGCCCTGTGGGTGGCGGCGAACGTCGTCCTGACCTACTCCAGCTACCTCAAGGACGTCCTGAGCATCCTCGACGAGTGAGGCCGGTGCCGGGCGCGGCGGCGCGAGTCCGCGGCGCCGCGGTTCAGGCGGCCTGCTCCAACCGCAGGCCGGCTTCGCGGAGGATGTGGTCCCAGCCGGTGTTGCCCAAGGCCTCGCCAACGTGGGCGTTGTCGGCCTGGAGCAGGTGCCGGAGTTTGCGCAGCGCGGAGAGTTCGATCTGGCGGAGCCGTTCGCGGCTGATGCTCAGTTCGGTGGCGACGCGGGCGAGCGGCAGGCCGCCGTGGCCGTCGAGCCCGTAGTGGCGGCGCAGGAGCTTCTGCTCGCGCGGGGACAGCTTGAGGAGGGCCTTGGCGAGCCACTCGGAGCGGCTGCTGACCGAAGCGGTCTCGTCGCCGGACACGGCGTCCTCGTCGGCGAGCGCCTCGTGGAGATTGGTCGACTCCTCGGAGTCCTCGCCGGTGTCGTCGAGCGAGACGACGGTGCCGAGCGCCTGGCGCACGGTGCGCACGCGGGTCACGCTGAGTCCGGCGGCCTGGGCGACCTCGACCTCGGTGGGTTCGCGGCCGAGCGCGACGGAGAGCGAGGACTCGGCGCGGGCGATGAGGAGGGCGTGGTAGTTGACGGAGGCCGGGAGGTGCAGGAGCGAGCGCTGGGCGGCGATGAGGGAGAGCATCTCCTTGCGGATGTGCATCCGGGCGTGCGGCGCGAGCCGGCCGCGGTCGTGGTCGTAGGTATCCACCGCGGCGATGAGCCCCAGGATCCCGCTCGAGAAGAGATCGTCGGCGCCGATGCCGCTCCAGGCGTAGCGCTTCGCGAGGTGCCAGACGAGGCGGAGGTTGGAAAGGATCAGCTGCTCCCGGGCCTGCGCGCTGCCGGCCTTGCGGGCCTCGTTCAGGGCGCACTCCTGTTCCGCCGCGAGCGGAGGGAGGAAGGTCATCTGGTGGTGGTGTTCAAGGGCGATCACGCCCTCGCTATCGGCCGGCGCTGAAACGGAATTGAGCCTCCCGGGGGCAAAATGATCGTAATGCCCCGGCGGGCGGCAGGGGGAGTTTACCCTAGGGACTAGGGGCGGATGACTCTGCCTGTGCGAGGACGCAGGGCAGGTTTCGACCCCGGGGCGGATGCGACTTGGCGGCCGACGCGGTTGCGCCATCGTGCGAAGCCATGAGCGAAACCGTGCCGCCCGTCCCGCCGCCCCCGGAGAGTCCGCCGCCCCCTCCCGCCGGACCGGAGAAGGTGCTCGCGAAGGCCAAGGCGAAGCGCCCCTCGGCGGTGTTCCGGCTCGAGACCGCGCGGGTCGACCCGGCGCTTGATGGCCGGCCGCTTGCCGCGCATTGGCAGCGGCTGGCGGCGATGGCGGTCGACATGGTGCTGGTCTCCGCGCTCTCGGTGCTCAGCGGGCCGCTGCTGGCGATCGGCATGGGGGCGACGATTGTCTCCCTCGGCGGGCGCAACGTGAGTCCCGCACGAGCCTGGGCGGTGATCCGCTGGGTCTTCATCGCCCTCGGCGCGGGCGTGGTCGTCGCGGCGGTGTTTCTCATGGCCGGGCGGCCGCTCGTGCGGCCTGGGGCGTTTCATCTCGCCGGCAAGGCGCCCGCGGCCGCGGAGCTCGCCCCCGTCGACTTGCCGCTGGTGCCGACCAAGGACGATCTGCGGCGCGCCAACACCCAGCTCACCGCCCAGGTCGAGGCCCTGCGGGCCGAGAACACCCGCCTGCGCACGACGATCCGCGGCTCCTCCTGGCTCAACGCCACCAGCGACTTCAGCCGCACCTTCGGCCTGACCTTCGGCTGGGCCGGCGTGTACTTCACCCTCTCGCTGGCCTGGCTGGGCGGGCGCACGCCGGGCAAATGGATCGTGGGCATCCGGGTCGTCCGCCTCGACGGCCGGCCGCTCACCACGCTCGACGCCTTTGTCCGGTACGGCGGATACTCGGCGGGTCTGGCCACCGGCCTGATCGGCTTCGCCCGCGTCCTCTGGGAGCCGAACCGCCAGGCGATCGAGGACAAGATCGCCTGGACCGTGGTGGTGCGCGCGCGCTGAGCTTCCGGCCGCCGCCGCGCGGGCCGGCCGCCCTACGCGAGCCGGTCCGGCAGGTCCGTGAGCGAACGCAGCCGCAGGACCCGCGGGTCGCAGGCCGCCCGCGCCTCGTGGTCGAGCCAGGCGGCGTGCCAGCCGGAGGCGAGCGCACCGGCGACATCGTGATCGAGGCTGTCGCCGACATGGAGCAACTCCGCCGGGGCGGCCCCGAGCGCGCGGCCCGCATGGGCGAAGACCGCCGGCGAGGGTTTCTCGGCGCCGATCTCGGAGGAGATGAAGACGCCCTCGAGCCAGCGGCGCCAGTCGTGGCCGTCGATCACGCGGTGCAGGCGGGAGTCCCAGTTGGAGAGCACCGCCAGCCGCAGTCCCCGGGCGCGCAGGGCGGCGAACAGCGCCGGGATGTCGGCCCGCGGCCGCCAGCGCCGCGCCTCGGCGAAGGTCTCCCAGCGCGAGGGGAAGAGCCGATCGATCCGCGCGGCATCGGCCCAGGGGGCGAAAACCTCGCCGACGAGCTCGCGCCAGAAGGCCTGTTCGGCGGCCTCGTCGGTGCGCGGCCGGGCGCAGCGGGCGGCGAAGGCGTCGCGGAACCGGTGCTCCATCGGGCCCGCCTCAACGGGGAGGCCGTGCGCCTGCCCGACCTCGGCGTACACCGCGCCGACCGACGGGTGCGGGTCGAGCAGGGTGCCGGCGGCGTCGAAGGTGATGGCGCGGATCCCGGTGAGTTTCACGCCGCCAGCACAAGGCGCGGCGGCGGTGCGGGCAAGCGTGGCGGCGTTGCACCGCGTGACCCGTCCGGGGCGGGGGAGGAACCGCGCGGCCCGCGGTTGCCTGCGGAGATTGATCCGCCAAGCTCCGGCCATGTCCCTGCGCTCCCTCCCGGTCCTGCTTGGAACGTTGCTCGCCACCGCGGCCGTCGCGGCCGAGGCGCCCCCGCCGGTTGCGGCGCCGATCGAGGAGCTGCGGTTCTCGGTGGCCGACCTCGACCGCACCGCCGACCCGCGGCAGGACTTCGTGAAGTTCGCCGCCGGCGGCTGGCTGGCGACCGCGCGCATCCCGGAGGACCAGTACCGCTGGACCAGCTTCAACGCCGTGGAGCGCGCCAACTGGGAGAAGCTCCACGCGGTGCTGGAGGCGGCGGTGGCCGATCCGACCGCCGCGCCCAACTCGCCTGCGCGGATGGCCGCGCTCTTCTATTCCACCGCGCTCGACACCGCGGCGATCGAGGCCGCCGGGCTCTCGCCCCTTGCCGAGGAGCTGGCCGCGATCGACGCCGTCGACTCGCCCGTGTCGCTCGCCCGCACCGTCGGCCGGTTGCGGCGGATCGGGGTGGGCGTGCTCGCCAGCCCCGGCGTGCAGCCCGACGCCCGCGCGAGCGAGCGGAACACCTTCTATCTCACCCAGGGCGGGCTCGGGTTGCCCAACCGCGACTACTATCTCGAGGAGGCCTTCGCCGAGAAGCGCACGGCGTACGTCGCCCATGTGCGCCGCATGCTCGAGCTGCTCGGCGACTCCGCCGCGGCGGCGCAGGCCGGCGCCGAGACGGTGCTCGCCCTCGAGACCGCGCTCGCCCGCGCCTCGAAGCGGCCGGTGGAGATGCGCGATCCTGTCTCCAACTACAACCGGCGCACGGTGGCGGAGCTGGAGCACGAGGCCTCCGGCTTCCCCTGGCGGGCGTGGGCCGCCGGCCTCGGCGTGCCGGACCTCGACGCCGTCGTGCTCAACCATCCGCCCTTCGCCGTCGCGATGGCGGAGGAGGCGGCGGCCCGCCCGCCCGCGCAGTGGCGGACCTACCTGCGCTGGCAGCTCGTGCGCGCCTATGCGCCGTACCTGCCCGAGGCCTTCGAGACCGAGAGCTTCCGTTTCAACGAGACCGTGCTGCGCGGCACGCCGCAGCAGGAGCCGCGGTGGCGACGGGCGGCCCGCGCCGTCAACGCCGAGATCGGCGACACGCTCGGCCAGCTCTACGTGGCGCGGTATTTCCCGCCGGAGGCGAAGGTCCGGATGGTCGAGATGGTGGGGTACATCCAGGAGGCGTTCCGCGCCCGGCTCGGGCGGCTGGAGTGGATGACGCCGGAGACCCGCACCCGGGCGCTCGCCAAGTTCGCCTCCTTCCGGGCGAAGATCGGCTACCCGGAGAAATGGAAGACCTACGCCGGCCTGGTCATCGCCCGCGACAGCTACGCCGCCAACATCCGCCGTGCCCGGGAGTGGGATACCGACGACGAGCTGGCCAAGCTCGGCCGGCCGGTTGACCCCGACGAGTGGGGAATGACCGCGCCGACGGTGAACGCCTACTTCTCGGCGACGCGCAACGAGATCGTGTTCCCCGCGGGGATCCTGCAGCCGCCGTTCTTCGACATGGCCGCCGACGACGCCGTGAACTTCGGCGCGATCGCCACGGTGATCGGCCACGAGATTACGCACGGGTTCGACGACCAGGGGCGGAAGTTCGACGGCCGCGGCAACCTCGCCGACTGGTGGGGCGAGGCCGACGCGGAGGCGTTCAAGGCCCGCGCCGAGCTGCTGGTCGCGCAGTACAACGCGTACGAGGCGCTGCCGGGGAAGTTCGTCAACGGCCGGCTCTGCCTCGGCGAGAACATCGCCGACCTCGGGGGCGTGAGCGTGGCGTACGAGGCGCTGCAGCGGTCGTTCGCCACCCGCGTGCGGCCCGAGCAGATCGACGGTTTCACGCCGGAGCAGCGGTTCTTCCTCTCCTGGGCGCAGCTCTGGGGGCGGACGCTGTTCCGGCCCGAGGCGCTGGAGCGGCAGCTCGCGACCGATCCGCACTCGCCCGGCCGCTTCCGGGCGTTCGGGCCGCTGGTGAACCTGCCGGAGTTCCACGAGGCGTGGGGCATCCGCGAGGGCGACGCCCTCTGGGTCCCGCCGGAGAAACGCGCGAAGATCTGGTGAGCCGGGACGTTGGCGGTCCGCGTTGAGGTGGCCCATCGGAGGAGCCGGGTCGTCGCCCCGGCCGACAGGGACCGGCGCCAAGCGAAGCCTGCGTGAGAATCCCGGTGGAGCCGGCCACACTGCGCCTTCCAGCTTGGCGCGGGGGGCGTGGGCTGCGAGCCTGCCCGCCACACCACGCGGCGATGGCCACCAAACCCCGATACCGGAAACTCCTCCAAGCGTGCGCACCCTCGTGCGCCGCGCTGGCGTTGGTCGGCGTGCTCGGGGCGGTCGGCGCGCTGGGGTCGCTCGATCGCGCATGGTTCGACCTGTTGCAGCGGCGCACCGCGCCGCTCGCGCCGGTGCCGGACGACACGGCGCTGGTGCTGATCGACGAGAAGGCGCTGCAGCGGCTGGGCGCCGCGGACATCGGCTACCGCTGGCCGTGGCCGCGGCGGGCGTTCGCGGGGCTGTTCGCCTCGTTGCACCGCGCCGGGGCGAAGGCGGTGGTGGCGGACTTCAATTTCTTCGAGGCCTCGGAGGACCCGATGCAGGACTACGAGTTCGGCGCGCTGGCGGCGGCGCTGCCGGAGCTCACGCTCGGCGCGATGCCGGCGGAGGGGACGACGAAGCCCGAGCAGCTGCCGGTGATCTGGCCGGCGGATTTCCGCGAGAGCAACGCCGCCTTCTTCTCGCGGGCGCGCTGGGGCTACACGCGCTCGGTGCCGGACGCGGACTCGGTGATCCGGCGCTACGCGGCGAAGGACTCGCTCACGGCGGTGGCGGTGCAGCGCAACGCGGATCTGCCCGCGACGCCGCAGCTGCTGCGCTGGCGGGGCAGCCTGGCGGCGCTCCGCGCCCGCGGTGTGCCGGTGCTGACGGCGGCGCCGTTCGCCGTCGACGGACTGGCGGTGGCAAAACACGCGGCGGAGGCGGCGAGCGACCTCGAGCCGGCGGCGCTGCTGCAGGCGGTCGCGGCCGAGCCGGCGCCCGCGGACCCGCTGGTGGCCGAGGCGTTCGCGAAGGTGCGCGGGCGGGTGGTGTTCGTCGGCGTGAACGCCGCCGGCACCTACGATTACGTGGCCACCCCGTGCGGCGCGCCGGAGCCGGGGGTGATCTCGCATTGGACGGCGTACACGAATCTGGGCGCGGGCGGGTTCCTGCGCGAGGCGGGGG
>JAEXPG010000625.1 GCA_023447015.1 Verrucomicrobiota bacterium | reverse complement strand
GGGGCCGGGCGCCCCCCCCGCCCCGCGGCTCACCCGGAGGGTTCGCCCTACCGGCAAACCAAACTCACTTGCTTGCGGTCGGGCTCTCGATCGGGCCGAGATAGCTCGGGCGCACGCCGGGATTCTTGGCGGTGCCGGTGTCGATCACGATGCGCTGCAGCACCACCCCGGGCGTGACCGCCCAGACCTTGAGCGTGTGGCGTCCGGCCCGGCCGAGCTGGTGCGTCGAGACGACGCGCCGCACCCCCTCGCCGACCGCGGTGCCCCACGGCTCCCACGCGTTCGGGTTGGTGGCGATCTTCACGATCTGCGGCGTCTCGTCGTCGAACGACACCGCGAAGCGCAACGGACTCTCGGGCTGGAAGTCGAGCGAGGGCGCCACATGGAACTCCACCTTCGCCTCGCCCGCGGAGAAGAGGTGCAGGTCGTACTCCAGCCGCGGGGCGTCGCCGCCCGGGGTGCGCGCCGCCGCGAGCACCGGGAATGTGGTGACACCGCCGAGCGTGCGCCCGAAGTTGGGGAGCGTGCGCCACTCGGTCTGCTTGTCGCCGATCGCGCGCGCGAAATGGGGCGCCTCGATGGCGATGTGGTGGTCGATCTCGACGAAGCCCGCGAACGACCCCGGCCGGAGCTCGGCGGGATTCACGATCGGCACAGCGACGGTGAACGTCTCGCCGCCGGTGGTCTTGAGGGTGACATTCGCGGTGGTGTTGCCCACCGGCACCGCGGCCCAGTCGGCGCTGAGGGTGAGGCGCGTGGTGTCCTTCACCTCGCCGGCGGCCGGCGAGACCTTGAGCCAAGGCTGGTCGGCGACGGCGGTGTAGGTGAAGGCGGTGTCGCCGCGGTTGAAGAGTTCCACCCAGCGGGTGCCCTGCGAGTAGACATCGAGCGACGGCACCGCGGGCGCGGGGGCGCCCCACACGGGCCAACCGGTGTCGCGGCCCTCGACGGCGAGCGCGGCGAGCGCGCCCTTGTTCACCCGCAGTTCGGCGACGGCCGGCATCGTTTCGGCCGGCGGCTGCTGCCAGAAGGTGTAGCCGAACTTCACCTGGTCCATCTGGTGGTTCCACTTGCCGCCGTTGAGCGTGTGGAAGCGTTCGACGAGCGCGGCGTCGGCGGCGAAGAGCTGGCGCACGCGCGCGGCCTCGGCGTTGGTGTTGGCGCGGCCCTGCACGGCATAGAGCTTGTTGCGGCCGGCAGCGACGTAGAGCGACTGGAGGTTGGCGCAGGCCTTGATCGGATAGAGGACGAGCTGGAAATAGGCGCTCTGCGCCGCGGTGGGGAGCGCGGCCTCGATCTTCTCGGCGCGGGCGACGAGGTCGGCCCATTCGGCGAGCACGCGCTCGGCCTCGCCGTAGTTCACGAGGCTGAGGGTGTCGGGCGCGATCATCTCCGGCTTCCGGCGGCTGTTGAGCTTGGTGTAGCCGTTCACGAGCGCGGCGATCTCGGCGGCGTGCGCCGGACCGAACTCGCGCGCGGCCCACTGCTCGGAGAACTCGCCGATGCGGTCGTACGGCCACTTCGCCGGGTTCCACGCGAGGGTGAGGAAATACTCGATCGGGAACTCCATCGGCTTGAGGTCGCCGACGTTGACGATCCAGATGCGCGTGGCCTCGTGCTGCCAGGCGAGGTTCATCTGCTCCCAGATCTTCGTGAGCGAAATGGTGTTCAGCCACTTGTAGTTCCGCGGTCCGCCGACGTAGTCGAAGTGGTAGTAGATGCCCGCCCCGCCGGAGCGGTGCCGTTCGGCGGCGGTGGGCAGGCGGCGGAGGTTGCCCCAGTTGTCGTCGCACCAGAGGAGCGTGACATCGTCGGGCACGCGCATGCCGCGCTCGTAGTAGTCCTGGACCTCCTTGTAGAGCGCCCAGACCTGGGGGACCTTGGTCAGGTCAGGATTGACCTCCCGGGCGAGGATCTCGCGCTGGTCGGCGACGATCTTCTCCAGGAGCGCGACGTTGGCCTCCTCGGACATCGGCTCGTCGCCATCGCCCCGCATGGCGAGCGTGATGATGCTCTCAAAGTTGCGGTTGCGGCGCACGCCTTCGGACCAGAAGTCGTGGAGGACCTTGGCGTTCTTGGCGTAGTCCCAGCGGCCGTTGCCGTGCCGCGCCCATTCCTGCTGCGAGCGCAGCATCGGCTCGTGGTGCGAGGTGCTCATCACGATGCCGTACTCGTCGGCCAGACGCGGGCTCTCGGGATCGTCCTCGTTGAAGGCGTTGTTCCACATCGCCGGCCAAAGGAAGTTGCCGCGCAGGCGCAGGATCAGCTCGAAGACGTGCGCGTACATCTTGCTGTTGATGCCGCCGAACTTCTCCCGCGACCAGTTCGCCAGCGCGGGCGCCTCGTCGTTGAGGAAGATTCCGCGGTACTTCACCACCGGGCCGGCATCGACGATCTGGACCGGGCGGACGTAAACGGCCTTGCGGTGCACGGTCGGCACATCGGCCCACCAATACCAGGGCGAGACGCCGATCTGCTCGGAGAGTTCGTAGACGCCGTAGATCGTGCCGCGCTTGTCGCTGCCGGCGATCACCAGCGCTCGATCGACACCGGGCATCGGCTGCTCGACGGTCTCGATCCGGAACGCCTCCCAACGACCGGAGATGCCGGAGACATCGAGCTTCCCCGCCGTGGTCAGGCCGTCGATCAGCGGGCTGCGGCCCACGGTGCCGACGATGACGGCGAAGGGGATCGACTTGAAGGCGGTCGGGTTGACGGCCGGCTTCACCGACGCGACCCGCTCGAAGTCGGCCTGCAGGTCACCCACGGCGCGCCGCACACCGGGCCAGTCCGCCGCATCGACGAAGAGCGGGGCGGCGGCCTTGTTCACGATCAACGCCCCGGACTGCGGAGCCGCTTCGAAGGAGACGAAGCGCTCCTGTCCGAGGGCGAAGGCGAGCGCTGGCAACACCAGCGCGAGCGCAGCACAGACTCCGCGGAACAGGTGGGAGCGACAGGACGGAAACGAGACAGGGGAGGTTTTCATCTCAGAAAGACTCGGGCGGGGGTGGATGCGGCCAACGGGCTGGCAGCTGAAAGAAGACGCCGGGGCACGCCGGGAAGGTATGCAATCCGGCAGACAGACAACGCCCGTTTTCGCGGGCGCCATGGCAAGCTGGCGCGGCAGCAGAAGCAAGGACAGGCCGGGGGAGTTTGGTCACCGTTCAACATCCTCCCGTTCCCGTGTTTCGCCGGGGACCGGCCGGGGCCGCGAGAACCCCGATGCCCCGGCAACGTCGGCCAGTCCACAGGGAGGTGCGGGGTCTGGTCGCACGTAGGTGCACGCCCGCGCCCGAATCTTACTCCCGCGACTTGCCCACGGTGTCCGGGGTGGTCAACGTTGACCCCATGAGTTTGCGCCGCATCGCTGCCACCCTGGGTCTTTCCCCCTCCGCCGTGTCCTTGGCACTACGCAACAGCCCGAAGATCCCCGCGGCCACCCGGGAGCGCGTGGTGCGGGAGGCCGGCCGCATCGGCTACCGACCGAACGCGAAGCTCAAGGAGCTGATGAGCCAGCTGCGCCACAGCGGCGACCGGAGCAAGGAGGCCTGCTTCGGCGTGATCTCGTTCTACGACACGCTGCGCCCGTGGGAGCAGTCGCTGCATCTGCGCCGGGTGTTCGACGCGATGCAGAAGCGCGCCGACGAGCTCGGCTACCGCCTCGAGCCCCTCTGGCTGAAGGCCCCGGGCATGACGCTCCAGCGTTTCCGGACGATTCTGGACACGCGCGGGGTCCAGGGACTGCTCTGTTTCGGCAGCCCCGACCTCAACGAACGTTTCCCGGCCGAGCTCGACCACTTCGCGATCGTCGCCCAGGGACTGAGCATCTCCACGCCGCTCCATCGCGTGACGAGCCATTTCTACAACGACCTCACCGCCGCGCTGAACAAGGTCTACGCGCGCGGCTACCGCCGGCCCGGGCTCGTGCTGGGCAACTACGAGGAGCAGCGCAGCGCCTACGCCTACACCAGCGCCTATCTCGGCTGGTGCGAACACACCTTCGGCAACCCCGCGCCCGTCCCGGTGCTGCGCACCAACCGGGTCGAGGAGAAGCCGCTCATGCAGTGGCTCAACAAGCACAAGCCCGACGTCGTCATCTTCGTCCATCTCTACCACGTGCTCGCCGAGCTCCAGCAGGTGCTCCAGAACAACGGCATCCGCGCGCCCAAGGACCTCGGCGTCGTGGCCGTCAGCCAGATCATCGAGGACACGCCGTTCTCCGGGATGCAGCAGAACCAGCAGCTGATGGG
>JAEXPG010000610.1 GCA_023447015.1 Verrucomicrobiota bacterium | reverse complement strand
TGCCGGCCATCTGGAACATGAGCTTCGGCTTCCTCGGCATCCAGTTCGGCTGGGGCCTCCAGATGGCCAACATGAGCGCGATCTACCAGTACCTCGGCGCGAGCGAGAGCGACATTCCCCTGCTCTGGCTCGCCGCCCCGGTCACGGGACTGATCGTCCAACCAATCATCGGATACTACAGCGACCACACGTGGACGCGGCTCGGTCGCCGCCGCCCGTACTTCCTCGGCGGCGCGATCCTCGCCAGCCTCGCGCTGCTCGCGATGCCCAACTCCTCCACGCTCTGGATGGCCGCCGGCCTCCTCTGGATCCTCGACGCCTCGGTCAACGTGAGCATGGAGCCGTTCCGGGCCTTCGTCGGCGACCTGCTGCCCGAGCCCCAGCGCAAGGTCGGCTTCGCGATGCAAAGTCTCCTGATCGGCCTCGGCGCGGTGCTCTCGTCCTCGCTCCCCTGGCTGTTGACCCATTTCGGGATCGCAACCGGCACCGCCGCCGGATCGTTGATCCCTCGCTCCGTCCATCTCTCGTTCTACCTCGGGGCGGCGGTGTTCATCAGCGCCGTCCTCTACACGATCATCACCACGAAGGAATACCCGCCCGAGTCGACGGAACCAACCGGCGAGTTGAACCTCTTCCGCGGCATCTGGGACGGCCTGCGCGAGATGCCGCCGGTGATGCGACGCCTGGCGGTGGTGCAGTTCTTCACCTGGCTCGGGCTCTTCTGCATGTGGATCTACTTCGCGCCGGCGATCGCTCGCAGCATCTTCGGCGGCACGCCCGGAAGCCCGGAGTACCAACGCGGGGTCGAATGGGGCGGAGTTTGTTTCAGCACCTACAACGGTCTCGCCTTCGGCGTCTCCTTCATCCTCGTCGCCCTGGCCAAGCGCGGTTTCTCCGCCCGCGCGATGCACCGCACCGGACTGCTCTGCGCGGCCACCGGACTCCTCGCCGTCGGACTCTGGCGACAGCCGGAGGCACTGCTCGTCTCGATGGCGCTCGTGGGCATCGGCTGGGCCACCATCCTCTCGATGCCCTACGCCCTGCTGGCCAACGCGATCCCGGCCCACCGCATGGGCTTCTACATGGGGGTGTTCAACTTCTTCATCGTCCTGCCGCAGATCCTCGCCGCCACCGTGCTCGGCCCCGTCGTCCAACACCTCCTCGGCGGGCGCGCCATGCCGGTCGTGATCCTCGGCGGCGGCGCCTTCCTCGTCGCCGCCCTCGCCCTCCAATTCGTTCCCCGCGACACACCGGCAACCGCCCCACAAGCCTGACCCATCCCCGCCATGCGCTCCCTCGCCTCCTTCCTCGGCCTCGCCCTGTTCCTCGCCGCGCCGCTCGCCGCCCGCGATGCCGCCACCCTCGCCGTCCCGGGCCGCTATCAGCCCGTCCCCTACGTCAAACTCCACCACCCGGAGTGGACCCGCGACGCCGCGCTCTACCAGATCAACCTCCGGCAGTTCACCGCCGAGGGCACGCTCGCCGCCGCGGAGAAGGAGCTGCCGCGCATCAAGGCGCTCGGCACCGACATCGTCTGGCTCATGCCGATCCACCCGATCGGCGAGAAGAACCGCAAGGGCACGCTCGGCAGCCCCTACTCCGTGCGCGACTACTTCGCCGTGAGCCCGGAGTTCGGCACGCTGGCCGACCTCAAGCACTTCGTCGCCACCGCGCACACGCTCGGGTTGCGCGTCATCCTCGACTGGGTCGCCAACCACACCGCGTGGGACAACCCGTTGGTGGCCGAGCACCCGGAGTGGTACCAGCGCGACTGGAAGGGCGACTTCCGCCCCACGCCCTGGTTCGACTGGACCGACATCATCAACCTCGACTATCGCCAGCCCGGCCTGCGCGAGTACATGACGCGCGCGATGGAGTTCTGGGTGAGCGAGGCCGGCATCGACGGCTATCGCTGCGATGTCGCCGGCTTCGTCCCGCTCGACTTCTGGAACAACGTCCGCCGCGAGCTCGACGCCATCAAACCCGTGTTCCTCCTTGCCGAGGCGCAGACACGCGACCTCCACGCCGAAGCCTTCGACGCCACCTACGCCTGGGGCTGGTACGAGGCCATGCACGCCGTCGCCGCCGGCAAGGCCGACGTCGGCGCGCTCATCGGCTACTACTCCGAGAACGAGGGCCTGTTCCCGCCCGACTGCATGCGCCTCACCTTCGTGAGCAACCACGACAAGAACGCCTGGGATGGCACCGGTCCCGAGCAGTTCGGCGACGGGCTCGCCGCCGCCATTGTGCTCTCCGTCGTCGGCGAAGGCATCCCGCTCATCTACGGCGGCCAGGAGGCCGGCGAATCGAAACGGCTGAAGTTCTTCGAGAAGGATCCCATCGTGTGGCGGGATCACCCGGTCGGGGAACTGTACCGCAAGCTGTTCGCATTGAAGAAGGGCAACTCGACCCTCTGGAACGGCCATTGGGGCGCGCGCATGATCCATGTACCGAACAACGCGCCGGCCTCGGTCCTGAGCTTCGTCCGCCGCAACGAGACCGACAAGGTCTTCGCCGTCTTCAACTTCTCCCCGCAGGCGCGGAAGGTGAAGTTCGACGAGGCCCTGTTCCCCGGCACCTACACCGAGTATTTCAGCGGCGCCCGCGTGGAGCTCACCGCCACCAGCGAACTCGAGCTCGCGCCGTGGGCGTATCGCGTGTTCGTGAAGTGAGCTCCGACCGGCGAGCGAATCGTGCTCCCTCATGTCGCCCTGCCGGTCCAGTGCGCGGAGCAGACCGGCACAAGAGGTGACACAGGTCGTGTCGTTTGCCGAGGCCCCCGGCTGCAGGCGGTGATAGGCCACGCGGAGAAACAACGGCGCACCAGCCGGTGGCGCCGCCCCCGTGCGATGCGCCCCCGCAACTGGCCAAGAACCTGAAGCGCCCGAGCACAGGTCTCCGACGGCCAGTCCGCATCTGTCACCGGTAGGATCAGCGAGCGGCGACCGCCACAAACAAGCAGCCGCGACCTCAAGAGATCGCGGCTGCAGGGAAAACAGCTCGGCGGAGCAATTCCGCCGGGCGGACTCAGTAACGATAGTGCTCGGCCTTGTACGGACCGTCGACCGAGACGCCGAGGTACTTGGCCTGTTTCTCGGTCAGCCGGGTGAGCTTCACGCCGATCTGCGCGAGGTGCAGACGGGCGACCTCCTCGTCGAGGGCCTTGGGCAGGCGGTAGACGCCGACCTTGTAGGTGTCCTTGTTCTTCCAGAGATCGAGCTGCGCGAGCGTCTGGTTGGTGAAGCTGTTCGACATCACGAAGGACGGGTGACCCTTGGCGCAGCCGAGGTTCACGAGGCGGCCCTCGGCGAGCACGAGGATCGAGCGGCCGTTCGGGAAGACGTAGCGGTCGAGCTGCGGCTTGATGTTGTCGCGCTTCACGCCGGGCGCCGTATTCAGGCGGGCGATCTGGAT
>JAEXPG010000598.1 GCA_023447015.1 Verrucomicrobiota bacterium | reverse complement strand
GGCGGCGAAACCGGCGAGCACGAGCACCGGCTTCACGATCGTGCCGAAGTCGCCACCGAAGGTGATGAGCTGATGCAGGGCGTCGAGCGCCCAGCCGGTCGGGATGCAATGCCCGGCGGTGCGCATCCATTCGGGCATGAGCTCGGCCGGCACCCAGCAGCCGCCGAGGAGGGCCATGATCATGCTCGCGGCCACGCACACGCCCACGACACGGTCCGGGCTGTCGAGCACCGAACCGACGAGCACGCCCAGCGCGGATGCCACCCAGGCGAAGACGAAGAGCACCAGCAGCACGCCGGGGAGGTTGGCGCCCAGGTTGAGGTGGAAGGCGAACCGGCCCACAAGCAGCAGGAACGCGATCTGCACCGCGCCGAGCAGCCACAGTCCGAGGATCTGCCCGGCGACGAGTTCGCCGCGCCGTACGGGGAGCGTGAGCAGGCGTTTCAGCACGCCGCTGCGCCGGGTACCGGCGACGGTGGATCCGCCGAAGATGAGCAGGTTCATCATCAGGAAGTACGTGAGGTTGCCCGGCAGCGAGAAGCCGATGCCCGTCGGGATCGGCCGACGGCCGGCGAACTTGGTGTCGAGCGCGACCAGCGCGGGCTTCTCCATCACGGCGCGGAACGCCTCCTCGCTCGGCGGCCAGCTGTGGGCCAGGGCGTCGACCTGGCCGCCTGACGGATTGGCCACCTCAGCGCGGTGGCCTACAGCCTGAGCTCCGGCTCCCGCGACCTCGAGCAGGCGGGAGTTCATGACGATGAGGGAGCGGAGGATCCGCGCCTCGATCAACGCGGCGTCGCTCGAGGCGCCGCCGCCCGCCGGCAGGACGGTGAACTCGACGTTGGCGGGCTGCTTGGCGAGGAGGCGCGCGGTGAAGTCGGCCGGGATCCGGATGTTGGCGACGGGCTTATTCCGTTTGTCCTTGGCCGGATCGAGGCGCCAGAGGCCCTGCGCGCCGAGGACGTCGTCGTAGATCTTCCCGAGGAAACCGGTGTCGTCGTTCTCGACGAGGACCGGCGGGAAGCGGTTCGAGGATTTGCCGGAGCCGGTGGGGATGAACGAGAAGAGCGCGACGAACAGCACAGGGACGGCGAAGATCCAGACGTAGGCGGCGCGGTTCTTGAAGAAGAGCCGGAGCTCGTTGCGGGCGATGACGAGGCTGTTGTTCATGCGCGGCCTCCCTTCGCGAAGTGGCGGCGGAAGAGCCACGCAGCGAGCAGGAGCAGAAGGGCGCCGGTGAGCGCGAGCTTGAGCACCACCGGCAGCCAGGGTGTGGCGGGATCGCCGTACTCGAGGGCGCGGGCGGTGGCGGCGAACCAGTGGGTCGGCAGCAGCGGCAGCACGTGCTCGCGCCAGAACGGCGGGAGATTGTCCGGCGGGAAGGCGCAGCCGCCGGCCATTGCGAGCAGCATGCTCACGAGCGTGCGCGCGGCGTCGGCTTTGCGTTGGTCGGGGATCCACGCGATGAGCGCGGCCATCAGGCCCAGCACGAAGAACGCGTAGCCGAGCACCAGCGCGAGCAGCGGGAGCGGCTGGTGCCAAGCGACGCCGAAGATGGCGGCGCCGCCCACAAGCTGGATCGCGGCGCACAGCAGGAGCATCAGGCCGGCGAACACGACCTTCGCGCCGATGAACGGCACGAGCGAGACGTGCAGCGTCTGGTAACGGGCGAGGGTGCGCAGCTCGATCTCGCGGTGCAGGTCGCCCATGCCGATGCCGCCGAGGAAGAGCAGGAACATCGCGCCCATGCCGAGGAGCAGGTAGCCGAAGAGATTCATGACTCCTGAAGCTCCGCCGCCAGCGGGGGAGCCGGTCGCAGGCGCGTCGGGTTTGGTGTAGCCGACCAGTGGAGGATTCAGCAGGGACCCGAACGACTTCAACTTCTTGCCGGTTTGGGTGAGCAATGGGCCGACTGCCTCGAGGTCGCCGTCGCCCTCGAGCGCGGCGCGCCAGCCGGGCAGTTCGTCGGCGAAGTTGCGGGCGATGGCGTCGAGCCCGGCGGTGAGCACACCGAGGGTTTCCTCGATCATGGTCGGGGCGAGCGACTCGGCGGGGTTCTTGACCAGCTCGAAGGTGACCTTCTTGCCGGCGAGGAAATCGCTGGTGAGTCCCGCCGGGAGGATGATCACGGCGCTGAGCTGGTTGGCATTGAGGCGGGCGAGGGCGGCGTCGCGCTCCAGGAGCACCGGGGCGATCTCGATCTTGCCGAGGCGGCGCTTGAAGTCGTCGTTGGACAGCGAGCCGCGGAGGAGGCGGGTGACGAGGGTGTTGTCCTCGTCGACGACGGCGAAGCGGAGCGTGGCGAGGGTCTCGCCGCGGAAGATGGTGCCCATGGCGCCCACCATCAGGAGCGGGATGAGCAGGAAGATCAGCCACGGCAGCGGGTTGCGCCGGGCGCGGGCGAAGTCCTTGGCGAGAAGGGCGCGGAGCATGGCGGGCTACTCGCGGAGGTTGCGGCCGGTGAGCTGGAGGAAGACGTCGTTCAAGCTCGGGCGCTTGAGCGTGACGTTTTCCGGGCGGACGGGAAGGGCGAGCAGCTCGCGCAGGCAGTCGGCCGGGTCGCGTTCGCCGAGGGCGGCGACGACGAGCTGGCGGTCGGTGTGCTGAAGAACCCGGTACCGCTCGCGGAAGCCCGGCCAGGTGTCGGGCTGGGCGCCGGACCAGGCGCCGTCGAGGGAGAAGAGCCGATCGCCGCCGAGGCGGTCCTGCAGCTCGCGCAATGTGCCCTCGGCGTGCATGCGACCGTGGTCGACGATGCCGATGCGGTCGCAGAGCGACTCGGCCTCCTCGAGGTAGTGCGTGGTGTAGAGCACGC
>JAEXPG010000548.1 GCA_023447015.1 Verrucomicrobiota bacterium | reverse complement strand
GCCTCGGGCTCGGCGGATCGGTCGGCCTCTCCGCGCGTGCCGGCCTTTCGGCGACAGAGGGCGCCTTCGCCGGCCTCGGCACCGGGGCGGCCGCCGGCGTCTCCGCCACGCTCGATCCGGCCCGCCTTCGCACCGACCTCCCGGGCGCGAAGCTCGCCGTCGACGCCAACGCCGCCTTCGGCCGCGACGGCAGCTCCAGTTCCGACACGCCCGCCGGCCTGCGCGCCGACGTCGGCGCCAACGCCCCGCTCAAACTCAAGCTCACGTTCGACTGAGCCGCCGCGATCCTCCCGCCATGCCCATCACTTTCGACGAAGTCACCACCCAGGTCGTGCCCACCGAGCGCGGCAGCGACGGCAACTCCGGCCCGCCCGCCGCCAACCCGCCGCCCTCGCCCGAGGCCGAACGCCGCAAATGGCGCGAACAGGCCGAACGCCAGTCCGTCCGCGCCGCCCGCGTCGCCGCCGACTGATTCACCCGATGCCCGAAGCCGCCCTCAGTTCGCAAGCCCTCTACTCCGCCCGGCCGACCGTGCGCATCAATGGCCGCGAGGAAGAGCGCCTCACCGGCCTGCTTCTCGCCATGGAGATCACCGAGCAGGAGGACGGCCTGAGCACCCTCGAGTTGAAGCTGAGCAACTGGACCAGCTTGGCCAATGGCAACGCCGGCTTCGCCTTCGAGGACGAGGCCATCCTCAAACTCGGCGATCGCCTCACCATCTACGCCGGCGACGAGTCCGGACCGACCGAGCTCTTCGCCGGCGCGATTTCGGCGTTCGAGGCCGATTTCCCCGAGGACGGCCCGCCGTTCCTCACCGCCCTCGCCGAGGACAAACTCCAGCTCGCCCGCTGCCACCGCCGCACCAAGACCCACGCTTCCGGCACCGTCGCCGACATCGCGCGCGCCATCGCCTCCGACCTCGGCCTCACACCCCAGATCACCGGTCTCACCCAAAGCTGCGGCACCCAACTGCAGTACAACGAGAGCGACCTCGCCTTCCTCCGCCGCTTGCTCGCGCGCTACGATGGCGATGTCCAAATCGTGGGCACAGAGCTTCACGCCGCACCCCGCGGTCAGGTTCGCCGCGGCGCCGTTTCCCTCGAGCTCGGCAGCCAGCTGCGCCGCCTCACCGTCCTCGCCGACCTCGCCCACCAGGTGAACGAGATCACCGTCACCGGCTGGGACGCCGCCGCCGGCCGCCGCGTGAGCAGTCGCAGCACCGGCGCCAACACCGGTCCCGGCGCCGGCCGCACCGGCGACAGCCTTCTTGCCTCCGCGCTCGCCCGTCGCTCGCACCACCTTGCGCATCTCGCCGTGACCGATTCCGCCGAGGGCGACGCCCTCGCCGAGGCCGCCTTCGACGAGCGTCGCCGCCGTTTCGTGACCGCCAACGGCACCGCCGAAGGCAATCCCGCGATCCGCATCGGCACCCACGTGGCGCTCTCCGGCGTCGGGCCGCGCTTCAGCAACACCTACTACGTCGTCCGCTGCCGGCACCGTTTCGACCAGCAACGCGGCTACGAGACCGACTTCACCGCCGAGTCCGCCTTCCTCGGCAACCCCGCATGAGCCGCGCCCGCCAACTCCTCGAGATTCCCGCTCCGGGTCTGTTCCTCGGCGCACAGCTCGCCGTCGTCGAGGATCTCAACGACCCCGACAACCGCGCCCGCGTGAAGGTGCGCCTCCTCGGCAGCGACGGCGTGGCCGACCACGACGGCCCGATCTGGGCGCGTGTCGCGTGCCCGTTTGCCGGCGACAACCGCGGCACCTTCTTCATCCCCGACGTCGGCGACGAGGTGCTGGTGTCGTTCGTGCAGGGCGATCCGCGGTTCCCGATCGTGCTCGGCGGACTGTGGAACGGCTCGACCCAGTCGCCCGCCTCGATCTCGGGCGGTCAGAACTACCTCAAGGTCATCCGTTCCAAGAACGGCGTGAAACTCACCCTCGACGACCACGACGGCCAGGAGAAGTTCATCGTCGAGACCCCCGGCGGCCAGAAGGTCACGCTCTCCGACGGCCCCGGCTCCCTCGCCCTCGAGGACAGCAACGGCAACTCGATCAAGCTCGAGGCCGCCGGCATCACGATCACCGCTTCGGCGAAGGTCACCGTCAACGCCCCGCAGGTCGCCGTCTCCGCCGGCATGGTCCAGGTCGACGCCGGCATGTCGAAATTCTCGGGCGTCGTGCAGTGCGACACCCTCATGGCGACCACCGTGGTCGCCAGCACCTACACCCCCGGAGCGGGCAACGTATGGTGAAGCACGACGTCATCCTCCGCGGCTACGGCTCGGCGCCCAACGACCGGTTGGCGCCGCCGCTCATCGCCAAGCGCACCGAGTCGTCGTTCGTCCCGGCGCTGCTCGACGACCTGCGCCAAAAGACAGCCGCCGCCACGCTCACCAAGCCGGGCGACGGCGACACCCTCACGATCGGAGGCGAAAGCCGGCGCCGCCTCTTCCAACCCGTCCATCGCACCTTCAACCTCGTCGTGCTCGAGGCGGTCTGCGACGCCCCCGACCACCCGCGCATCCATCCTTCGGACATCGTCTCCGCCGGTTTTGTCGTCCGCCGCGTCACCGCCGTCGGCCAGCCCGACACCGATGAAGCCTGGCAGCTGTCGCGTGATCAGCCGATGGGTTGGGTCAAACCCGCCCAGCCCAGGATCGACCCCGATCCCGCAC
>JAEXPG010000322.1 GCA_023447015.1 Verrucomicrobiota bacterium | reverse complement strand
ACCTCGTACGGCAGATCCTCCGGTTCGCGCGGCGGCGGCGGCGGGGGCGGCGGGGGCACGATCACGGGCGCGGGCGAGGCCGCCGCCTTGAGCGCGCTGGCCAACTGCAGGCCGTCGGCCGCGGTGTGGAAACGCCCGCCGGTGGGCGCGGTGAACGCCGTCATCTCGTCGACGACGCGCCGCCCGGTGAGGGCGAAGCCGATCACCTCGAGGCGGAGCGGCACGCCGAGCTCGGCCAGCTGCGGGCCGGCCTTGCGCGGCCGGCCGCCGCAGCTCTCCTCGCCGTCGGTCACCACGATCAGGATGCCACCGCCGGCCTTCTTGAGATCCTCGGCGGCCTGGAGCGTCGAGAGCACGAGCGGCGTCTGGCCCTGCGCCTGCGCAGCGGCGATCGCACCGACGAGCTTCTCGCGGTCGAGCGGGCCGAGCGGCACGACAAGCTGGGTGTCGGTGCGGCTTTCGCTGGTCATCGATCCATGCCGGTGGCCGTAGAGGCGCAGGCCGACCTTGGTGTCGGCGGGCAGTTGATTGATCACGTCGCGCAGCACCTCCTTCGCGACCTCGAACTTGGTGCGCTTGCGGATCTTCTCGGTCATCGAAAACGAGCAGTCGAAGACCAGCATGATGTTCTTCGGCGGTGCAGACCTGGGCGCCACCACCACCGGCGCCGGCGGAGGCGGGGCCGGCGGCTGCGGCCGCGGCAGCGCCGTCACGTTGAGCCGCGCGGGATCGGCCTTGCTGCTGAAGCTGCCGGTAAGCGCGATCACGGGCCACATCGTCGAGGCGAACGAGGACTGGGTGTCACCCGCGCGCCACGACGCATCGTCGGACTGGGTGAGCAGCAGCCACTGCACGCCGCGGCGGAATGCCGGCATGTTCGGACTGTAGCCGGCCTGCCGGAGCGCATAGAGCACCTGCCCGGTGGCGAATGGGCTCGCGACTTCCCCCTGCTCCGCCGGATCGAGGCGCCACGCGCCGTCCGGCCCCTGTTCGCCGAGCAGTTGCTGGCAAAGCTGGCGGGCGAGCTTCTTCTCCGCGACGCCACCGTGGCGCACACACACGAGCACCTTGAAGACCTTGTCCTGCGTCGTGTCTGCCGGAGTGTCGACCACCCAGGCCAGCGCGCGCGAAAGGCACTTGGAGAGCGCCGGATCGCCGCCCTCCGCAAGCGCCGCGGCCCAGACCTGCATGGCGTGTGCGGTCTGCAGGATCGCGCCCTGTGTGACCGGCGTGCGCATCTCGCTCGGCTGCAGCGAACCGTCCTCCTCCTGCCGCGCCGCAAGCCAGCGCGCCGCGCCCTGCAACGCCCGCAACGACGCCGCGTCGGCGTGCGCGTAGGCCAGCCCGAGGGCACCGAAGATCGTATCCGTACTCTCGGAATCTTCCGCATCGCCCAGCTGCCGGCGGATGCTGCCCGAGGGCGCGCCGCACGCGCTGGTGAACGCGGTCAACTCGCGCTCCACCGCGTTGCTCACCACATAGTCGTTCTTGAGGGCGATGCTCAGCCCCATCAACGCCTGCGACTGCACGTGGCAGCCCATGCAGTTGTTCTGCCGCTGGAACTCCACGCCGCTCGCCTGCAGGAAAAACAACCCCTGCTGTGCGGCGTGCCGCGGCTGATAGCGCCAGGCGCCCATCTCGGGCTGGCGCCGCCGCAGCGACTGGTAGCCGTCGCCCCGGCCCTCGAGCACACGCAGCGACCGCAACCCCAACTGCGGCTCGCCGCCCTGCGCCTGCACGAGGCGAATCCTCACGAAACGCATCAGACTACCGGGCACGGGAACGGTGCAGGGTTCGCCGTTGGTCCCGGTGAACGTCTTCTCGGCGACCTTCTGGAAACCATCCTTCGCCGAGAGCATCGAGCCCCACACCTCGACCGTCGCGACCGCCGGCGCCGCGCCGGCCGGCACCACCTCGACCGCGGAGACCAGCGCAGGCTCGCGCTTGAAGAACGAGACCACGAAGTCGCACGGCAAGCGCACCTCGGCGCGGCTGTCGTCAGAAGTCCACTCCTTGGTGTTGTGCGGCCGCAGGGCCATCCACGCCCACGTCAGGCCCGCCCCGTCCTCGCCCGTGATCGACTCGAGCAGGCCGCCGTTCTCCGGATCGGCGAGATCGAGGCTCTCCGTCTCCGGCAAGTCGCGGGTCGTGAACACCGTGCTCTTTACCAAACGCTTGGGCGGCAGGAACTCGCTGAACTCGATCCGGTAGCGCCCGGGCGGAAGTCCCATGCGCGGCAGCCCGAGTTCCGTCGTCACCCGAGGCGTGTGCGGCAGCAGGTGGGCAAACGCCACCCCCTCCTGCACCGCCACCGTTCGCTCGCGGGGCAATCCCTCGACCTCCTCGGCCACCACCCGGGCGGTCAGGAGTAACGTCGTCGGATCGCTCGTCTCCAAGGTCGCGTACAGACGACCCGGGCGGCTCGGCTGCTCGCTGCAGGCCAGATCATCCGGCGCCGTCTCGGTCGGATGCAGTCCGATCCGCAGGCGGTCGTTCGCCGGCAACGGCACCGGTTTGGTCGTGAACACCGCCGCGGCAATCTTGCGCGCCGAATCCCGGCTCTCGATCACCTCCACCCGGTAGCGCCCCATCGGCAAACCGCTCTCGGGAATCGTGAAACGCAGGTCCGCCGCGCGCCGCTCGCCGCCGATGAACTCGGGGCAGGCGGCCCGCACCACCTCGTCGCCCACCACCTCGCCCTCCACCTGTTCGACGACGATCCGCCCGGTCAAGGCCCAGTCGTCCGCGCCCTGGATCGTCACCCGGGCAAACACGTCTGTCGTCGCGACGTCGAACTCCGTACCGACGCCCGTCTGCTCGAACGAGGCCGTATCCAGTCCGGCGCTCAACGCCACGGAGACAAGGGCCGGATCCGGCAACGGCGGCAGGGGCTCCGCCGGCGCGGCGACCGCCTCCGGCGCCGGCGCTGGCTCGGCCGCGCCGACCAACTCCACCGCACCGGTTTCGGCCGCGGTTTCCGCCGACGACGACTCTTCCGGCGCCGGTTCGGCAGCCTCCTCGTCGCGCGACGAGCC
>JAEXPG010000284.1 GCA_023447015.1 Verrucomicrobiota bacterium | reverse complement strand
TGTCGCGCGGATGCAGGCCGATCGAGGGTTCGTCGAGCACGTAGAGCACGCCGGAGAGGTTGGAGCCGAGCTGGGAGGCGAGGCGGATGCGCTGGGCTTCGCCGCCGGAGAGGGTGTCGGCGGAGCGCTCGAGCTCGAGGTAGGCGAGGCCGACCTCGTCCATGAACTTCAGGCGCTCCTCGATCTGCGGGATGATGTCGCGGACGATGAGCTTGCCGCGCGCGTCGAGGTCGAGGTCGCGCAGGGCGGCGAGGAGACGCGAGGGCGTGAGTCCGAGGAGCGCGGGCAGCGAGAGCGGTCCGCCGTGCCGGAAGTACAGATGCACGGCGCGGGAGACGCGGTTGAGGCGTGCGCCGCCGCACTCGGGGCAGGTGCGGAACTGGGCGCCGGAGTCGTCGTCGAAGAGGTGGGCGAGCTCGGCAATCTCGGGAGGGGTCTCCTCGTCGTCCTTGTCGGGCTTGATCATCCACGGAGCGAGGCGGCCGTGGCCGCGGCAGACCGGGCACCAGCCCTTGGGCGAGTTGAACGAGAAGTCCTTCGGGTCGAGCGCAGGGAAGGTCTCGCCGGTGGCGGCGTCGGTGCGCGTGGTCGAGAACCACGAGACGATCTCGCCCGAGGGCAGGAGAAGGAAGCAGGAACCCTTGCCGAGGCGGAGGGCCTCGGAGAGGAGGGATGACGGAGGACGGACGACGGAGGACGGAGCGGAGGCGGCCTTCGCGGGCGCCCGGGTGGTTCTCGCGGTTCCCTTCTTTTCAGGAGCTGTCTTTGGACCTCGGTCCTCTGTCGTCTGTTTCAGGTCGGCCACGACGACCTCGACGTTGTGCTCCTTGAAGCGGTCGAGCTTGGAGAAGTTCTCGACGAGGAGGAGGCGGCCGTCGGCGCGCATGTGGGTGTAGCCGTGATCGCGGATCCAGTCGGCGATGGGCTGGTGGTGGCCCTTGCGGCCGCGCACCAGCGGGGCGCAGAGGTAGAGGTGCTTGGCCTTCTTCGCGGTCGGGGTGGCGAGGGCGGCGAGGAAGTGCTTCTCCAGTTCGGCTGCGGTGAGCGCGCGCACCGGGTTGCCGGTGACGGGGTGGTGCTGCACGCCGAGCTTGGCGTAGAGGAGGCGCAGGTACTGCGCGACTTCGGTGATGGTGGCGACCGTGCTCTTGCGGCCGCCGCGGGTGATGCGCTGCTCGATCGCGACCGTGGGCGGGATGCCGGTGACGCGGTCGACGGCGGGGCGCGGGAGCTGCTCGACGAACTGGCGCGCGTAGGGCGACATCGACTCCATGAAACGCCGCTGCCCCTCGGCGAAGACGATGTCGAACGCCAGGGTGGATTTGCCCGAGCCGGAGACGCCCGTGACGACGGTGAGCGAGCGCAGGGCGATGGAGAGCGAGAGGTTGCGGAGGTTGTTCTCCTTTGCCCCCAGAATCTGGAGGGAGTGCGATTGCGGATTGCGGAATGCGGACTGCGGAATGGCGGAGGAGGGCGGGGCGTAGGGGGATTGTTCGGGTTCGGTGGCGAGGGCGAGTGGCTCGGCAGCCACACTGGCCGCGAGCGCCATGCGCAGATAGGGCGCGGTGGCGGTGCGGGTGAGGGCGACCTGCTCGGGCGTGCCTTCGGCGACGATGCGACCGCCGGCGGCGCCGCCCTCGGGACCGACCTCGACGAGCCAGTCGGCGTTCTTGAGGACGTCGGTGTTGTGCTCGATCACCACGACGCTGTGGCCCTGGTCGACGAGCGCGTGGAGCACGGAGAGCAGACGGCCGACATCATGGCGGTGCAGACCGGTTGTCGGTTCGTCGAGGAGGAGCAGGGCCGAAGACGATTGCGGATCGCGGAATGCAGAATGTGGATTGGCAGCAGGAACGGGCGACCCGGAGTCGCCGCCCTCACGAGCCGTGTGCCGCTCGGAGGTCGTGAAGGTGCCGAGGTATTTGACGAGCTTGAGGCGCTGGGACTCGCCGCCGGAGAGGGTGTTGAGCGGTTGGCCGAGGGTGAGGTAGCCGAGGCCGACCGTGTCCAAGGGCTGGAGGCGCGAACGGATCGCGGGTTGTGCGGCGAAGAAATCGAGGGCCTGGCGGACGGTGAGCGCGAGGACGTCGCTCACGCTGCGACCCTGCCAGGTGCAGGCGAGGATCTCGGGCTTGAAACGGCGGCCCTCGCAGATCGGGCAGGGAACGTAGACGTCGGAGAGGAACTGCATCTCGACGGCCTCGTAGCCGAGGCCGGAGCAGTGGTCGCAGCGGCCGTCGCCGGCGTTGAAGGAGAAGCTGGAGGCGGAGTAGCCGGCCTCGTGCGCGGTTTCGGTCGAGGCGAAGAGGTTGCGGATTCCCTCCCAGGCGTCGGCGTAGAGCGCAGCGTTGGAGCGCGGGGTGCGGCTGAGCGGCGACTGGTCGACGAGGACGATCTCGCCGAGGTGTTCGGCCCCGTGGATCGCCCCGATGGTCGCCGGGTCCTCGGCGAACTGGCGGCGGGCGGCGAGGACGCCCTGGTGGATGACGTGGTCGAGGAGCGTGGACTTGCCGGAGCCGGAGACACCCGAGAGCGCGACGAAGCGGCCGAGCGGGAGCGAAACGGTGAGGTCGCGGAGGTTGTGTTTCGAAACGCTCGAGAACGAGAGCCGCGGGGTGGAGCCGTCCACGAGGCGCCGCCGCGCCGGCACGGGGATGAACTTCCGGCCGGAGAGGTAGGCGCCGGTGATGGCCCGAGGCGAGGCGAGGAGCGCGGGGACGTCGCCCTGGAAGACGACATGGCCGCCGGCGGCGCCGGGCTCCGGGCCGATCTCGATGACGTGATCGGCGGCGCGGATCATCGCCTCGTCGTGCTCGACGACGACGACGGTGTTCCCGGAGTCGGTCAGGGAGCGGATGATGCCGATGAGGCGGTCGATGTCGCGCGGGTGGAGGCCGACGGAGGGCTCGTCGAGGACGAAGAGGGTGTCGACCAGCGAGGAGCCGAGGCAGGAGGTGAGATTGACGCGTTCGACCTCGCCGCCGGAGAGCGTGCGCGACTGGCGGTCGAGGGTGAGGTAGCCGAGGCCGACCTGCTCGAGGTAGCGCAGGCGCGCGAGGATGGCGTCGATGGCGAGATCGGAAGATTGCGGATTGCGGAACGCGGATTGCGGAATGGGCGCAAGCGAGGAGGCGGCGGAGGGGAACTTCGGGGATGGGGCGGATTGGTCCGATCGGTCGGATGGGGGGATGGTCGGATGGGCGGTCAGCGGAGCGAGGAGCGCCAGCAGTTCGGAGACGGGGAGTTGGTAGAGCTCGGGGAGGGTGCGACCCTGCCATTTCCAGCAGAGCGCCTCGGGCTGCAGCCGGGTGCCGTGGCACTCGGGACAGAGGTTGTAGGCGCGGTACCGCGAGAGGAAGACGCGGTAGTGCATCTTGTAGGTGCGCGCCTCGAGGTAACGGAAGAAGCCCTTGAGGCCGTACCAGGCGGCGGGCCATTCGACGCCGTTCTCGCCGTAGCCCGGCTCGCCGTCGATCACGTAGGCCTGCTGCGCGGGCGTGAGGTCGCAGAAGGGGATGTGGGTTGGGAGTTTCCTTTTCTTCGCGAAGGTAAGCAGATCGCGTTTCGACTCGCCGAAAACCTCACCCTCCCAGCATTTGATGGCGCCGTCGTCGATGCTCAGGGTCTGGTCCGGGATCGCGAGGCGGTAGTCGATGTCGATGATGCGGCCGAAACCGCGGCACTTTGGGCAGGCGCCGAGCGGGGAGTTGAAGGAGAACATCGCCGGCGCGGCGGGGCGGAAGCGGCGCCCCGTCTTCGGCGAATGCAGGCCGCGGGAGTAGTGGCCAGTTTCCGCGAAACGGCCGGGTGCCG
>JAEXPG010000256.1 GCA_023447015.1 Verrucomicrobiota bacterium | reverse complement strand
CCGAGCCGAAGCGTTCCAGCAGGCGTTCCGCGCGCTCGGGGCCGACGCCGGGCAGGCCTTGGAGGAGGTAGAGTTGCCGGGCACGTCTCCCTTTTGGTCGATAGCCGGGGCGGCCGAGTGCGCCCTCGACTCGCGCCTGCGCCTGACGCCCCAGGTAGACGAGCAGCCGGGCGGTCTCCTCGATGTCCCGGGATCGCAACACGGCGAGACCGAAGAAGACGCTCACGGTGATCAAGGCACCCTGCAGCGCCTCGCGGCTCACGCCTAGGCTCGCGAGATCGGCTCCGCAGTTCTCGAGGATCAACACTGGCCGGCGCCCCTCCCCGACCATGGCCACCGCCTGCCGGAACAACCGTGCGTCGATCACGGACCGCGCGAAGTCGCTCAGCTGTTTGCGCTCCACGATGCAGCACTCTCCGACAAGGAAATCGCCCACGCGAAGTCGTCGCACCGTCAGCGCCACATCCTCGTGCCGATGCAGCGCACCGATCACGCCGCCCGCATTCTCCCGATCGTCCGCCACGATCCGCACCCGACCATTCCCCGCTGTCATGCCCCGCTCATGTCAGCTTACTCATCGTCACGCACCAACAAAACCACCACCCGCCACGGCGCCGCCGGCGCCGTCCTCAGGTTTTCGCATCCGCGAAAACCTCCCTAGACCAGGATCAATCCCGGGTTACAGCCGGTGAGGCTCACGCCGCCGGCGGGGGTGACACGGTAGGTGTTCTCGCTGCCGACCATGCCCACGCCGGGCACGCCGCGCTTGGGCTCGACGGCGAGGATCATGTTCTCTTCGAGCGGCTCGTCGAAACGCTCCGCCAACACCGGCCATTCGTCGATCTGCAGGCCCACACCGTGGCCGAGGAAGCTCACGCGTCGCGAGCCGAAGCCCATGAAGTGTTCGAGGAACGCCGCATCGAGCCCGGCCATCGTCCGCCGGTAGATCTCCGAGGGGATGGCGCCGGGTTTCAGCTCCGCGGCCACGCGGTGCTCGATCTCGATGCAGCGCCGGTGCAGCGCCACGACCTCCGGCGGCAACGCCCGGCCGAACTGGTACACCAGTGTCTTGTCGGTCGCGTAGCCCTCAAGCGCGTTGGGGGCATCGACGAAGACCAGGTCGCCGGCCTGCAGCTTTCGTTCGCCGCTGCCGAGCACCGGCGCCGCGGGTCCCATGCCGCGGCAGCCGGCGGGACCGTCAAAGTTCGTCGGGTACAGGGAGTTCTCGCCGAAGGCGAGCTGTGCCACGGCGATGTCCACGCCGAACATGCCGAAGCGCACCGTGCCCTGGTGCCCCTCGCGCACGAACAATGCGTAGAGCTCGCTGGCGAGCTCGGCCTCGCTCATCCCCGCGCGCAGCAACGCCGGCACCCGCTCCTCCAGCAGCCGCCGGTGGATCGCGCCGCAGCGTTCCATGATCGCGACCTCGTACGGGCTCTTCACCGCCCGCACCCGCGCGACCGTGCTGTCGAGTGCGGCGATGGTGTCGCAGGCGAAGTACTTCCGGAAGCGCTCCACCAGCGCCAGCGGCGCGAGCTCGGTCTCGAGGTGGATCGTGCGCCACTTACCTGCGCCCGCCGGCAACGCGTCGCGGTAGCTCTTCATCGGGTGGATTGCGGGGAAGAGCGATTCGTCGCAGGCCCGCTCATGGCTGCGCCGCACCCACAGCACCGCTTCGCCGCCGCGCGGCACGAGCAGCACGGCGTCCTGCATCGTGCCGGTGAAGTAGTACTGGTTGGTGCGGCCGAACAGCGCCGCCAGCTCCCAATCCGGGTGGTCGGCATCCATCCGGGCGCGGAAACGCGCCATGCGATCATTCAACTCCGGGAGGGGGACTTGGTACATGTGGGCGGCGACCGTAGGCGGCCTGTCCGGCACGGGAAAAGCCGAATCTGGGACGCGGCGTGGAGGCGTGCCGGGGCGTGGTCGTGCGGGGGAGCAACACTGTGCGCGAACCGGTTCGGAGATGGACTACGGATCACCTGGCATGGCGGCGTGCGCAACGAGACGGCAACCGGACTGACCACAGATTCCACGGATGGGCATGGATTCGGAGCTTCCGATCCGTCGAGCCCGTGGTTCCCGGTCCATGTTGTCTGAGCGGGAGCACTTCCTGCGGAGGAACCGGCGGTTCGCCCTCGTCAGTCGATTCGCGCGCCGTGTCTCCGCAGCAGGGCCCCGCGCGCGGTGTGGCGAACCGCGCGGAGCGCGGCCCGTCGCTCACTTCCGGGGGACGATCGACTGGCTGAGGTTGCGCAGGCCGGAGAGGAGCCCGCGGCGGGGTTCCTGCGCCGGCGGTTGTTCCGGCTGGGGGGCGGCCGGCTCCGGTGGTGGTGGCGGTGGAGCGGTGCGCGCTTCGACGGTCTCGAAGAGGTGTTTCTCCAGCGCGGGCAGCTTGTGGTGGTCGAAGCCGTGCGCGAGCTTGCGGAAGTAGTCGCCGGCGGCGGTGTTGCCGAACCCGCGATGCAGGGTGGTCGCGTGGTTGATCTCGTCGGACTGCAGGAAGTCGTCGACGCCCGGCAGGCTCGCGCCCCCGATCTGTTTGAGCAGGGCGAAGAACAGGCGGGTGTCCGCGAAGCCGACGACGCCCTGGACGCGGACGGTGATCACCGCGGTCTCGAACGCCAGCACCTCGAGGTTTGCCGGCGGGGCGAAGATCCGGCTGGTCCGGGCGAAGACGGCGCGCAGGTTGGCGGGGGCCGACTTCGGGAACTGCACCCACTCCTTCCCGATCCGGGCGAACAACGCGCTGATCTCCGCCGCCGGACTGTGCTCGACCATGCGCTCGAGCGTCGCGAGGTCCTCGGCGCTCCAGGACTCCTGCGGTACGGCGGACGCCCAGGTCAGCACGTGGCGGAGTTGGAAGGGGTCGACGAGATGGGCCATGGGGTTGCGGTCGCGCGCTGTGGCCTCCTCGCAGTGGGTGAGGAGGTCCTCCAGGCGCACCGCGGGGTTCACCAGGAAGAAACGTCGCAGCACGGTGAGGGCGCGCTGGACCTCGGATTCCTGCACCAGCCGACGTTGAGGGGGCGGGATGCAGGCGTCGGCGATATCGTGGAGGGCATGCAGGAGCAGGCCAAGGTTGCTCCGCTCGATCCGTTCCCGCTGCTGCGTCTCGCGATCCTTGATCGTGTCGGCGGGATTCCGGCGGGTGACCACCGCGTGGATGATGGAGGCCGAATCCGGGCGATAGGCCGCTTCACCATGTGGCTCGTGGTGTTCGTCGGGGGCGGAAGGCGCACTCATCGGATGGCGTCGGCGCGGAGGTGGGTTGGGGGAGAAGGAGAGGCGAGG
>JAEXPG010000231.1 GCA_023447015.1 Verrucomicrobiota bacterium | reverse complement strand
GAGTTGGTCGTGATGAGCTCGTCGATCGAGCCGTTGGCCAGGCGCGCGTAGGCCATCTCGCTGAGCATGCAGTGGCTGACCGCGGCGCGCACGCTGACGGCGCCATGATCGCGCAGAATCTTCGCGGCGGCGGTGAGCGTGCCGGCCGTCTCGGTGATGTCGTCAACGAGAAGGACGTCCGCGCCCTTCACGTCGCCGACGACGCTGATCGCCTCGACGGTGGTGGCGGTGGTGCGCTTCTTGGCGACGAGGCCGAGACCGACGCCGAGCACCTCCGCGTAGGCCGCGGCCATCTTCATGCCGCCGACGTCGGGCGACACGACCACGAGGCGGTCGGACTTGAGGTGCTTGGCGAGGTATTCGAAAAAGACGGGAGACGCGTAGAGGTGGTCGACGGGGATGTCGAAGAACCCCTGGATCTGCTGGCTGTGCAGATCCATCGTGAGCACGCGGTTGGCGCCGGCGGCGACGAGGAGGTTGGCGACCAGCTTCGCGGTGATCGGCACGCGGGGCTGGTCCTTGCGATCCTGGCGGGCGTAGCCGTAGAACGGCATCACGGCGGTGATACGCTGGGCCGAGGCGCGGCGGGCGGCGTCGATCAGGATCAGGAGCTCGATGAGATGGTGGTTGGTCGGCGGGCAGGTGGGCTGGATGATGAACACATCCTTGCCGCGCACGTTCTCGTTGATCTTCACGAACGACTCGCCGTCCGGGAAGGTGGTGACCGTCGCATCGCCGAGCGGAAGCTCGATCATGCGACAGATCTCCTCCGCGAGCGGGCGGTTGGCGTTGCCGGAGAATACCTTGATGTTGTCTTCCATGGTCATCGGGGGGAGCGGGAGAATGAGGGCAAAGCCGGGCCGGGCGGAAGGTTATTCTGCCGCGCCGCGCCCCAGCTGGTCTTCCAACCGGTCGACGCGCTTGAACAACTCGGGCAACTGCGCCCGCAGGATCTGGAACTTCTGCTCCAGCAGGTGGGGCAGCGCATAGGAGCCGGAGACGAAACTCTTCGGCGGGAGGTCGCGGTTGAGGCCGGACTGCGCGCCGACCTTGGTGAAGCTGCCGATGTTGATGTGCCCGGCCACGCCGACCTGCCCGCCCATGACCACGTAGTCGCCCAGCGTGGTGCTGCCGGCGATGCCGACCTGCGCGACGATGAGGCAATGGCGCCCGACGACGCAGTTGTGCGCGACCTGGACGAGGTTGTCGATCTTGGTGCCCTCCCCGATCGTCGTGCGGCTGAAGCGCGCGCGGTCGATCGTGGTGTTGGCGCCGATCTCGACATCGTCGCCGAGCACAACGCTGCCGATCTGCGGAATCTTCTCGTGGCGCCCCTTGACCGTGTCGTAGCCGAAGCCGTCGGAGCCGATCACCGCCCCGGGCTGGAGCCGCACCCGGGCGCCGAGCACGCAGTCCTGCGCCACCACGCTCTGCGGAGCCAGCCAGCAGTCGGCGCCGCCCACGGCGCGCGCCCCGACGAAGACGGAGCCCTGCAGCACGGCGCCCGCGCCGATCTGCGCGCCCGACTCGATCACGCACAACGGCCCGACGTGGGCGGTCGGGGCGACCACCGCATCGGCGGCGACGACGGCGGACGGATGCATCCCGGGGCAGGGCTTGGGCCAAAGCAACTGCTCGATCCGCCGGCAAATCCGGGTGAGGCCGACCGACGGATTCTGGAGCAGCAGCCAGAGCTGCCCCGCGGGCGGTTCGCCGGTGAAATCAGCGGGGAGAAGGAGGACCGAGGCCCGGCTCTTGGCGACTTCGGGGCGATACTTTGGGTTGCCGAGAAACGACAGGTCGCCGGGACCGGCCGCCTCGAGCGAGGCGATGCCCGTGACCACGGCCTCGGTGCTTCCGAGCGTGCGCACAGGTTCGACGATTTCGGTGATCTGAGCGGCGGAGAAGGCAGGCGCCATGGGGCGAGCGTGTTCGCGGGGGATCGAGGCTGGAAACAAAAAAACCCCGCCCGAGGCCGGGCGGGGCGGAAAATGCCGCGTGATTACTTGGCGGGAACGGTGACGTTGACCGCCGGAGCCGGGCGGTCCTTGTTGATCAGCTCGAGGACCTCGTCGGTGATGTTGAAGCTCGCGTCGGCGTAGATGACGACGGCGGAGGCGCCCTGGTTGAGGACGAGCGTCGCGCCCTTCTTCTTGGCGACCTCGGTGGCGACCTTCGAGATCTCCTCGACCGCCTGCTGCTGGAACTGGGCGGAGCGCTTCTGCAGGCGCTGCTGGACATCCTGGTAGAAGCCCTGGATGTCGGTCTCCTTGGCACGGATCTCGCCGAACTTCGCCTCGAACTCGCCCTGGGCCTTCTTGCGCGCCTCATCGGTGAGGACCGGGCTCTTGGTCTGCTCCTGGAGCTCCTTGGCCTGCGTCACAAGGGCCTCGCGCTCCTTGGTCATGGACTCGAGCTGGGCCTTGGCGTTCTTCTCATCCTCGAAGATCTTGGCCTGCTGCTGCTCGGTCTTGTAGTACTTGGTGAAGAGCTGCTCCATGTCGATCGTGACGATCTTGATGGCGACCTCGGCCTGGAGGCCGACCGTGGCGGCGGCGAGGGCCAGCGCAGCGAGAGTGGAACGAATAAGGGTTTTCATGGTTTTGGGCGTAGAGGGGTTGTCTGGTCGGATCAGAAGCGGGTGCCGAACGAGAAATTGAACTGGCCACCCTTCTTGTTGAACTTGTCGCCGGTGAGCGGGATGCCGTAGTCGAGGCTCATGGGCGAGCCCATGACCATCATGCGGATGCCGAAGCCGATGTTGTCGTTGTACTTCGCCGGGTTGAAGTCGTAGGCGCCGCGGTTCACGAAGCCGGCGTCGTAGAAGGCGGCGACGCGCACCGGGCTCACGATGTCCAGCGAGTACTCGAGGCTGAGGAAGCCGTAGCTCTTGCCGCCGAGCGGCTCGCCCGCGGCGGTCTTGGGACCGACCTCGCGATACTCGAAGCCGCGCAGGGTGCTCGGGCCGCCGAGCGCGTAGTTGTAGAACAGCAGCTGCCGGTCGTTGGTTTCGCCGAACTTCTCGATGGTGCCGGCCCGCAGGAGGATCGCGAGGACCTGCTCCTGCGCCTTGAACAGCGGCACGAACTGGGCGCCGCGCGCCTCGACCCGGTAGAAGTTGCGGTCGGCGCCGAAGGGCCCGCCGGCGAACTCGGTGATGAGCTCGAGGCGGTTGCCGCGGGTGGTGTTCACCATCTTGTCGCGGGTATCGCGCAGCAGTGTGAAGCCGACCTTCGAGACCTTGTGCGACTCGAGCCACCAGTACAGCTCGCTGTCGTTGGTCGTGATGTCCTTGTAGTCGATCTGGTCGAACCCGTAGGACAGCTGGCCCTCGAAGAGCTCAAAGAGGCGCTTGCGGGTGTAGATCGAACCGCCGGTCGAGATCTGCTCGTAGAAGGACGAGGTGTAGTCGGAGCTGATCCGATGCAGCTCGAAGCCGAGCGCGAGCTGCTTCTCGAACAACCACGGCTCCTCGAAGTTGAGGCTGATCTCGCTGGATTGGGAGCCGATCTGGAACTTGATGCGGAACTTCTGGCCGTCGCCCTGGAAGAGCGAGCGGCGGTTGAAGAGGTCGAAGTTGCCCTGGCTGAGCTCGGCGTAGAACACGGCCTTCTCCAGCGAGCTGTAGCCCGCGCCGAAGGTGAGGTTGCCGGTGCGGCCTTCGGTGACCTTGATCTTCAGGTTGCGGCGGCCGGGGACGTTGGTCTCCTCGGGCATGAGGTTCACGTCGTCGAAGAAACGGGTGTTCTCCAGGCGCAGCTTGCTGACCTTCATGCGGACCGAGTCGAACACCTGGCCGGGGGCGAGCACGAGGTCGCGGAGGACGACGATGCTCTTGGTCTTCTCGTTGCCCTCGATCTTGATCGACTCGAGCGTGACCTTCTCGCCCTCGGTGATCTCGAAATCGACGTCGATGGCGCCGGTCTCGAGGTTGGGCTTGCGGACGAGCCGCACGCGGGTGTCGAGGTAGCCGCCCTTGCCGTAGAATTCCTCCAGCGCCTCGAGGTCCTTGTCGAGCTTCGAGGGGGTGAACCAGTTGCCCGGGCGCTCGTTGAGCGCCAGCGAGAGGAACCGCGCGGGGAAGAGCTTGTTGCCCACGAAGCCCATGCGGCCGAGCTTGTAGCGTCGGCCTTCCGTGACCGGGATCACGATGACGAGGCGGCCGGGTTCCGGATACTCGAAACGGACCTTGGAACGGGTGACCTCGACGTCGAGGTAGCCCTTCTCACGGTAGAAGTCGCGCAGCTTGTCGAGGTCCTCCTCGAACTTGTCGTCCTGCAGGCGGCCCTTGCCCGTGAGCCAGGACCACATCCAGTGGCGGCGGGTCTCCTCCAGCGCGCCGCGGAGCTTGCGCTGCGAGATGCTGAGGTCGCCCTCGAAGACGATGTTCTTGATCTTGGTCTTGAGACCCTCGCGGATGCGGAAGATCACCCGACCGAAACCGGTGGTGCGGTCGCGCTCGATGGAATAGTTCACCTCGGCCTGCGAGTACCCCTTCTTCTGGTAGTACTCGAAGAGCTTCTCGGTGTCGGCCTTGATCTGGCGCTCGTCGAGCGCGACGTTCGGCTTGGTCTGGACCTCCTTGAGGAGGCGCTTGCGGGTCAACGCGTGGTTGCCGTCCATCTCGACGGAGAGCACGCGGAACTTCGGGGTCACCTCGACGACCAAGTTGACCTTGTCGAAGCCGACCTGCTCCTTCTTCACCTCGATGAGCTCGAAGAGGCCGGTGCGGTAGAGGTTGCGCACATCGCGGTCGATGACCGTCTCGTCGAACGCGGTACCCTCACGGATCTGGACGTTGGCCCGGACCACCTGTTCGCTCACGTTGCGCACCCCGAGGAAGCGCACATCCACCTTGGCGATCGTCAATTGGGTCTGGCCCAGGTCCTGGGCTCGCGCCGCCGGAACCCCGGCGAACACGAACAACGCAATCAGCAGACCCATCCAACCCCAAGCCGGGGTTCTACGCGATATGGTTTTCAAAGCGGGTAATGTCCTTGAGGAAGGTTAATTTGATTTCTCCTACCGGTCCGTTTCGTTGCTTGGCAACGATCAAATCCGCCGAGTCGGCCGCAGTCTGGAACTTTTCGTCGGCATCTTTCGGTCGCGCCAGCATCAGGACGACGTCGGCATCCTGCTCGATCGAGCCGGATTCACGGAGGTCGGACAGACGGGGGACGCGGTTTTCTTTCTCTGACGCACGGTTGAGCTGGGACAGGACAATGACGGGGACGTGGAGTTCCTTCGCCATGCCCTTCAACCCGCGGGAAATTTCCGCCACCTGCTGTTCGCGGTTGGCCTTGGGGTCGGTGCCCGACACCAGCTGCAGGTAGTCGACCATGATCATGCCCAGCCCG
This sequence comes from Verrucomicrobiota bacterium, assembly GCA_023447015.1. Taxonomy (GTDB): domain Bacteria; phylum Verrucomicrobiota; class Verrucomicrobiia; order Opitutales; family Opitutaceae; genus CAJCBL01. Next base: position 4,630 of record JAEXPG010000231.1, on the reverse strand, counting down.
CCCTTGTCGCGCATCTTCTGCGCCACGCGCCGGGCCTTCGCCCGCATCTCCATGATCGAGATGCTGCTCGAGTCGTCGATCATGATGGGGGCGTTCTTGAGCGCCTCCGCCGAGCGTCCCAGCCGGGAGGTCTCCTCGCTGTCGCGACCGACGAAACCGTCGCGCAACCGCTGCATGTTCACCCGCGCATGGGAACAGAGCATGCGCAGCGCAATCTGCGAGGCGCCCATTTCCAGGCTGAAGAGCAGCACGCCCACCGGCGGGGTCTTCTTGTTCGCCGGCAACGCCGCGGCTTCCGCGATGTTCAGCGCCAAGCTGGTTTTGCCCATCGAGGGACGGGCCGCCAGGATGGTCATTTCCTGCTTCTGGAAACCGAAAAGCATCTTGTCGAGGTCGACGAAGCCCGAGCTCACGCCGGTCAGTTCGCCGCGGCGCTCGAGCATCTTCGCGATCACGGCCGTCGCCTCCTTGATCGGCTCCTTCATCTCGCGGGCCGAGTCGTTCGTGCGGTCCTGCGTGATCTGGAACATGTCCCGCTCGATCTTGTCGATGAACTCCTCGATGCCGCCCTGGTACTGGTAGCACTTCTCGATCGCGCCGGTCGCCACGCCGATGAGCTGCCGCAGGAGCGCGTTCTCCCGCACCTGCTCGAGGAAATAGGTCCGGTGCGCCGTCGTCGGGATCCGGTTGGTGATCTGGTTGATCCGCACCAGCCCGCCCACCGCGTCGAGCAGGTTCTTCTTGCGCAGCTCCTCCGCCAGCACCGCCTCGTCCACCGGGTGGCCGGCGCGGTAGATCTCGCACAACACCTCGAAGATCACCCGGTTGCCCGGGTCGTAGAACGACTCCGCCGTCAGCTTCGCCTCGACGCACGACGACACGCTGTCGCCGCCGTCGATCAGGCAGCAGGCCAGCAACGACTCCTCCGCCTCGATGCTGTGCGGCGGGGTGCGCCCCCCGGCGACGGGCCGGGGCGCATCGCCGCCGAAACCGGAACGCGGCGAATCGTCGTGGCTGTGGCGACGGGACGAACTGGTGGCGAATTCGGGGGGCATGCGGGAAAGGGGCGGATGGCGACAGACTTCGCGCCCGACCGCAACGGCAACTTCGCCACAATTTCGCCACATCTTATTCACACGCCCTCCCGCGCCCCCGCTTGCCTTCCGCCGCCCTCTCTGCTCCGTTGCGCTCCGATTATGCGAATCCGTTCCTACCGCGCCCTCCGCCCCCTGCCCGAACTCGCCGGCCAGATCGCCTCCGTCCCGTACGATGTGGTCAACACGGCCGAGTGCCGCACCCTCGTCGAAGGCAACCCCTTGAGCATGCTCCGCGTCGCCCGGGCCGACCTCGAGTTTCCCGACAACACCGACCCCTACTCCGACGCCGTCTACGCCCGCGCCAAGGAGAACTTCCAGAAGCTCATCGCCGGCGGACAACTCGTCCGCGAGGCCGCCCCGTCCCTCTACATCTACCAGCCGCAGATGGGCGCCCACATCCAGACCGGCGTCGCCGCCCTCTGCCATGTCGACGACTACGACAACAACCTGATCAAGAAGCACGAGAAGACCCGCAAGGACAAGGAGGACGACCGTGTCCGCCATACCGGCACCCTCTCGGCCAATCCCGGCCCGGTCTTCCTCACCTACCGCGACCAGCCGGCCATCGACACCATCGTCGCCGCCGCCACCGCCAGCGAGCCGCTCATGAGCTTCACCGCCCACGACGGCATCCGCCACACCGTCTGGCGCGTCGCCGCCCCCGAGCCGCTCGTCGCCGCCTTCAAGGCTGTGCCCTGCACCTACATCGCCGACGGCCACCATCGCGCCGCCTCCGCCGCCCGCGTCGCCCGCGAGCGCCGCGCCGCCAACCCCGCCCACACCGGCGACGAGGACTACAACTGGTTCCTCACCGTCCTGTTCCCGGCGAAACAGCTGCGCATCCTCCCCTACAACCGGCTCGTCCTTGAGCTCCAGGGCCGGTCCGCCCGCCAGCTCCTCGGCGAACTCGGCCGCATCGGTGCCGTCACCTCGCCGGCCGCCGCCGCCCCCGCCGCTCCGGGCAGCGTCCACCTCTTCATGGAAGGCCAGTGGCACGCCCTCGCCCTCAACCCGCCCCCGGGCGCCGATCCCGTCTCCCGCCTCGATGTCAGCCTGCTCCAGGACAAGGTGCTCGCGCCGCTCCTCGGCATCGACGATCCCCGCACGAGCAAGCGCATCGACTTCGTCGGCGGCATCCGCGGCACCAAGTACCTCGAGGAGGCCGTCAATGCCGGCCGCGCCGCCATCGCGTTCTCCATGCACGCCGTGACGATCGAGCAGCTGATGGACATCTCCGACGCCGGCCAGATCATGCCGCCGAAGAGCACCTGGTTCGAACCGAAGCTGCGCGACGGCCTCTTCATGCACCAGTTCTGAGGCGGCACGCCCCCGACCTGTATCTCCCTCTCCTCCGGGCCGGCTTCACCGCCGGCCCTTTTCATGTCCGCCTGCGCCGCACACTCGGCGCGTGCCGTTCGCCTCGCCCACTTCCCCGCCCAAGCGCGGCCGCCCGCCCACGAAAAAGGGCCGGCGGTCGGCCGGCCCGATTCCTTGTCCGTTGTTCGGTGACAACCGACTATCCCCGTTCACCGGCGACGATCGGTTGCCCCCGTTTCCGGTTCTCCCGGCTCAGCGCCGGGCGCGGCGCCGCAGCGCGGCCAAGGCGAGCGTGCCCGCGCCGAGGAGCAGGGCATAGGTCGACGGCTCCGGAATCGACGACGCCAGAGTGCTCACGTAGTACTGGTTCGCGGGCAGCGTCGCCGTCGGCGTGAACTCCGCGCTGTGCTGGCTGGCCCAGTTGTCGAGGTTCAGGGAGAAATCGAAGGTGTAGAACCCCTGTTGCGAGGTGCCGATGGGGCCGGCGACCTCGCTGGTGTTCTGGAACACGCCGCGGAAATACCCCGTGACCGCCGTCGGGTCGGTCTGCGCGACGTACATGCCGGCGGTCGAATCCCAGGCGGCGGCATCCGCCACCGTCGCCACCATCGAGAAGTCGTAGCTGAGGAATGTGCCGCCCTGGCCGGTATCGGCCGTCGTGTTCCAGAGGCGGGTGTTGTACACCGGATGGACTCCATCCAACGCGTTCGCCCCGCTCAGGTTCAGCGAGAAGACCGTCCGCGTGGCATCCCAGGCCGAGGAGGACGAGGTGAGCGAGGTCAGACTGTTGTCGGCGAGCTGCACGAAGCCGACGTTCGTGTTGTTCGGGTTGCCGGCGCCGTAGGAGGTGCCGGTCGTCGTCAGATACCAGTCGGTGCCCAGGAGCATCGCCGACTGCCCGAAGTCCTTGCGGAAGGAGAGGTAGAAGTCCCGCGAGGTGCCGCCGAGCGAGGCCGTGGATACCGCGTTCGTCCCTGCCTGGGCATCCGCGAGCGTGTCATAGCGGGTTACGCTACCGGTATAGCCGAGTCGCATCGAATCAGCGACGGTTTGGGCGGACGCAGCTGCGCCGCAGATCGCCACCACAGCAGATAGTACAACACAACGCATAATAGTCCTTGTTGGATTGGGGTTTGGCTCCTCCGATGGCTGGACTGCTGTGGGGAGGCAGTGGAGAAACGGCTCCTGTGTGCTCGGAGCTGGCGCGGACTGAATGTCGGAAACACCACCCGTCAACCACCCCGTCCGTGTTCGCCCCCACATTTCGCGCATCGTTACCGAATTTTGCCCGATCCATCCAACCGACCGCTCCGCCCGATCCCGGCACGCGGCGCAACCGCGGCGCCACTGACCATCCGCGCGCGTCCGCGTGATCTCCGGCGTTCGCCGCTCTCCGAGACTGGCCGGATGCCGGACTTACGGGGAATTCGCCGGCGCAACGGCCATCGGGCCTCGCCCCACTTGACGACTTTGCTACGGTGGCGGCTCCACCATGCGTCTCCTCGCAGTCCTCACCTTCCTGGCCCCTCTCACGCTCGGCTTCGCCGCTGCCGAGACCACCCCGCGCCCACCGGTCGTCGTCACCGCCAACACCATCCTCGACGACCTCGTGCGCCAAGTCGGCGGCGACCAAGTGCGCACCCGCTGCCTCGTGCAGCCCGGAGCCGACCCCCACGCCTTCGAACCCCGCCCCGCCGATGTGAAAGAGCTTGTCGGCGCCGATCTGCTCGTCGTCAACGGCCTCAACCTCGAGCCCGCCGTCCTCAAGCTCGCCGCCAACTGCGGCTTCCGCGGCGAGATCGTCGTCGCCACCACCGGCCTCACGCCCCGCACCGGCGGCTGTGCTCACGACCACGCCGAAGCCCACTCCACGCCGTCCTCCAGCTCGTCCCCAGTCGCCCCCCACGAACACACCGCCGCCTGTGACCACGGGCACTCCGGCTCCGCCACCCCCGCCTCCACCAATCCGCAATCCGCAATCCGCGATCCGCACTCCTCCTCCGCTGATCCCCACGCCTGGCAGGACCCGAGCCGCGTCGCCACCTACGTCGCCAACATCCGCGACGCCCTCGCCCGCGCCAACCCGGCCGCCGCCCCGCTCTACGCGAAGAACGCCACCGCCTACCTCGCGCAGCTCGAGGAGCTCGACCGCTGGATTCGCGCACAGATCGCCGCCATCCCCCCCGCCCGCCGCCCGCTCGTCACCTCGCCCGACG
>JAEXPG010000184.1 GCA_023447015.1 Verrucomicrobiota bacterium | reverse complement strand
GGCAGCGCGACGATCCAGCTGGCGAGGTTGACGGTGGGGCTGCCGACGAAGACCGGGTTGAGGCGCGCGCCGGTCATGCGGTACAGCCGCGCGGTGCCGGCGAGGGCGAGACCGGTGAAGTTGACCGCCTGCGACGCGGCCGAGCGGTTGATCGCGACGATCACGTGGCGGCCGGGCTGGGCGGAGTCGCGGCTGACGTAGGCGGAGACGAGCGCGGTGTTGCTCGAGACGGTGGGCAGGCAGATGTCGCCGAAGGAGGCGAGGGCGCCGTCGAAGTCGCGGTACATCTTGAAGCCGGCGAGGTCGAACGAGTGGTTGGAGGCTTCGCCGTCGGGCCACATGCTGGCCATGAAGAGACCCTGCTGGCCGAAGACGCCGAGGTTGTCGGCCACGGCGAGGGCGCCGGCGATGTGGTTGCCGCCACCGTTGGCCCACTCGGTGATGGCGAGGCCGGTGCCGGGCCAGCGGGCGGCGATCTTCTCCTTCAGCCGGGGGAGAATGCGCACGGGGCCGCCGAGGTGCTGCGCGACCCATGAATCCTCGGTGTAGGTGGGATCCCAGAGGCTGCGCGGGCTTTGGACGATGGCCTGGATCTGGGGCTCGGTGAGGTTCGGCCCGACGAGGTTGATGATGCGCGTGCCGCTGCCGCGGGCCTCGGAGTACCAGTGGAAGTTGTAGACATCGAGCAGGCGCCGGCCGTCGGCTTCGGAGGCGAGGCGCATGTCGTCGAGGTACTTGTCGGTGAACCAGTAGGTGGAGGTGAAGGTGTGGCTGGTGGTGTTCTGCCAGTTGACGATGCCGTTGTAGCCGTAGTGGACAGGGCCGAACGTCTTCACGCCCGGGGCGACATCCTTGATGGCCTTGGTGAGGGCGATCGTCTTGGCGAGGTAGTCGGCGACGGAGATGGGCGACTGCTGGATCTCCGGGTGGGTCGAGGGCCAGAGCTCGGGCTCGTTGTCGAGGAGGATGAAGGCCGGGTTGACCGGATCGGTGTAGAGGCCGGGGATCTTCTGGTTCATCGCCCAGACAAACTCGTCCATGTAGACGGAGGCGTCGGTGGTGGACGGCGTGGTGGTGAAGGCGCCGGCGGTGGCGACCGGCTTCCGGAAGACGACCTGCTTGAAGCGCTCCGCGAGGTGGGTCGGGAAATTGATGGTGACGAGGCCGTTCTTGTCGGCGGACACGTAGCCCTGCATCTGCACGGTGAAGATGCTGGCGTTGCCACGGGTGCGGTCGTTGGCGACGACGCCCCGCACGGCCTCGGCCGGGGTGTTGCCGCCGCCGAGGTGGCTGTCGTTGCTGTACGGGCCCCAGTCGGCGCCGGAGTTGGAGGCGTTGTTCTCCCAGTTGTAGGCGGTCCAGCGATTGCCGCCCATGCGGTTGATGGTGAGGTTGCGGATCGAAGCGGCGGAGTCCTGGTAGAAGTTCATGCCGTAGATCCACGGCGAGATCGTGTGGGTGCTGGCCGGGTCGACGGTGATGGTGACGGTGGGCGTCGTGGGATCGGGCGGGTCGGTGATGACGGCGCTGCCGGTGGCGAACCCGGCGTTGCCGGCGCGGTCGGTGGCGACGACGCGGTACTGGACGGTGGCGCCGCGGGTGAGACCGGTGAGGACGGGGTTGTGGCTGGTCGCCCAGCCGTCGGCCGGGCCGGTGAGCGTCTGGGCGTAGTTGCCGTAGCCGTATTCAATCCGGTAGGTGGCGGCTTCGTCGGTGGTGAAGGGGAGGAGCAGCTGGTCGTAGGCGGCGGTCGGCGTGCCGAGGGTGACGGTGGGCGCGGTGACGTCGGGCACGGAGCCGAGGCGGACGTCGGCGATGCGGAAGTGCGGGTTGCCGGAGGCCGCCATCTTGAAGAAGACGACGGAGAGGAAGCGGTCGAACTCGGCGTGCAGCGTGGAAAGGTCGACGACGACGTGGTGCCAGTTGTTGTAGCGCTGGGCGGTGGTCATGGAGGCCCAGCCGGGGATGAGATCGATGATGGCAGGAGCGTCGGCTTCGGTGCCGTCGACGTTGTCGTCGATCATGAAGACAAGGTTCTCGAACCCGACAGAGTCGGAGTGCGGGTAGATGTCGAACTCGACGGTGTCGACGTCGCTCAGGTTGTGGTAGGTGAGCCGGTTCCAGTTGGCGATGTCGCCGAGGGCGAGGCCGGCCCAGCTGGTCGGGATGGTGACTTCGGCGGCGGCGGTGCCGGAGTGGCCGAGGGTGCCGGCGGCGAAGTTCACGGTGGAACCCCAGCCGGCGTTGCTCCAGCCGCCCTGCAGACCGGACTGGTAGATGTAGGTGTAGGTCGGTGCCAGGTTGGCGACGGTGACGGCGGCCTGCGCGGAGACGGTCGGGTCGGCGACGCTGGTCGCGCGCACGTGGTAGGTGCCGAGCGTGGCCGGCGCGGTGTAGACGCCGGAGGTGCTCACGCTGCCGCCACCGGTCTCGACGACGGACCAGGTGACGGCGGTGTTGGCGGCGTTGGTCACGGTCGCGGTGAGCGCGGTGCTGCCACCCGGGGCGAGCGCGAGCGTGGTTGGCGCGACAGTCACTGAGGGCGCTACGACGGAGACGGCGGCCTCGGCGGACTTGGTGGGATCGGCGACGCTGGTGGCGCGGACGTGGTAGGTGCCGAGCGTGGTTGGCGCGGTGTAAGCGCCGGCGGTGGTAATGCCGCCGCCGCCGGTCTCGACGACGGACCAGGTGACGGCGGTGTTGGCCGCGTAGGAGACGGTGGCGGTGAAGCCGGTGGTCATGCCGCGGCCGAGCGTGGCGGTGGTCGGGGCGACCGAGACGGTGACGGCCGGCGGGACGCCCGCGCCGGAGGCGAGCGTGTGGCTGCCGCTCCAATTGGTGGCGACTGTGAGCCAGAGCGTTTGCGAAGCGGAATCGTAGGAGGCGAAGTAGCCTTGGTCGGCGACGAGTGCGGTGCCGTCGAGGCTGATCTGTGCCGGGATGCCGCCCATGCCGCGGATGATGAAGGTGGGGTTCTTGACCGCGCCGGTGGTGGCGAGGGTGGTGCTGAAGGCGCCGGACGCGGCGGTGAGCTCGTAGGCGCCGTAGGTGGCGTTGTAGCCCGCCTTCGAATAGGCGACGGAGTCGGTGCGGCCGGCTCCGCCCGGGCCCGCGGTGACGAGCGCGCCGGTGTTGGCGGCGATCGTGGCGGCGAGCAGGCGCTCGGTGCGGGTGACCTGAGCCTGGACGGCCGAGGTGCTATGCAGGCCGATGACGGTGGCGACCGAGTAGCTCTGGTAGGGGTGCCCGCTGAACTTGGCTTCGTAGCCGTAGCCATCGTAGCTGGTCTTGCCGACGGCGCCGTACATCAGGCCCCACGCGCACCGTTTGCTTGTGGTGGGGCTGGTGCTGTCCATCAGCTCGTACTGGTCGAGCTGGTAGGGCCACTGCCAGTTCGTGGGCATCATCCAATCGCCGAAGTCGCTGCCGCCGTCGACGCGATTGGCGGAGGTGTGCCCCCAGTTGTTGGTGAACCAGGAGCCGCCGGTGTTGTGCTGGAGCCAGGTCTGGGTCTGCACGGCGCCCATCTCGGCATCGGGGCTGGCGATCCACATCTGGGTGTAGGGGACGATGTTCGGCTGCGAATAGTCCCAGGTGCTCTGGGGGGTGAGCGGCGCGCTGGTGGTGGTGAACCTGTATTTGTCGCCCCACGCCACGCCGGAGACCTGTGGGTTCGTGCCGTCGCCGCCGAACTGCATGTCCCCGTAGGGCGCGCGGGAGTCGATGCTGGTGGCCATGCCGCCGCTGCCGGCGGCGCTGGTGTCGAAGGTGATCGCGTAGACCGGGTCGTCCTGGCCGGTGGCGAAGTACCAGTGGATGGTGGCGGCGATGTTCACGCCGTTGATCGGGTAGGTGAGCTTGAACTGGTGGATGGCGTGGTGGCGGCCGGTGAAGACCTTGGCGTAGGTGCCGGTGGTGCCGGTGGAGACGAAGGCGGTGTCGTCGTGGTGGTTCACGACGTAGCCGAAGCCGTTGTAGCTGTGGGAACCGGTGCCGGTGACGACGCGCTCGGTGGAGGTGCCGGCGGGCGTGAACCGGTACTGGTAGAGCACGCCGCCGTGGGAGCCGCCAGGGTCGGCGGCGGTGTTGCGCGAGAGGGCGGCGGTGCGCTGCTTGCCGGCGGAGTCGGTCCAGCGGTAGACGTCGCAGTTGTAGCCGTTGGGCGACTCGTTGGCGACGGAGAGCGGGGCCGTGGTCTGGGCGTGGGCGCCGGTGGAGAACCCGGTGGCGACGAGCGCGGAGGCGAAGGCGTGGCGGAGGAAACGCGGGGCGCGAAGGCCGCCGGCGAGACAGGGGTTCCCGGTGAACGTGTTCATGGGCGGTGCGATGCGTCGACCAGTCGGTGCAGGGGCACAATCGCGAAAGCACCCGCGCGCTCCGCGCCGTCCCGTTCTTACCGTGGGTTCACGGCTCCTTCACGAAAATTTCAGCGAAGGTGGCGCGGTTCGGCGGACCGGTGCCGGGCGGCCGCGGTCGCCCGGATCACTTTGCGAAGAACGGGGTCTGCAGCAGGCCGTTGATCGTGAACTGCACGGCGACGGCGGCGAGCAGGAGGCCCATGATGCGGGTGACCAGCTTCAGCGCCAGCGGGTTCACCCGGCGCGCGCCGGTGCTGGCGAAGCGGAGAATCAGATACGAAAGCCCGCACACGGCGGCGATGCAGGCGAACAACGCGAGGTGCTGCGCCAGGCCGTGCGCCTGCCCGAGGAGAATGAGCGAGGTGGAAATGGCGCCGGGGCCGGCGAGCATCGGCACGCCGAGCGGGGTGATCGCGATGTCGTCCTTGGCCACGCCGGCCTCGACCTCCTCGTCGCTCTGGCGGTCGCGCGCCCGGTTGGCGTAGAGCATGTCCAGCGCGATGCGCAGGAGCAGGACGCTGCCGGCGATCTGGAACGCCGCCATCGTGATGCCGAGGAACTTGAAGATCCACTGCCCGGCGAGGCCGAACACCATCAGCACGCCGGCGGCCACCGTGCTGGCCAGCGCCGCCATGCGGTTCTGCTGCTGCGGGGAATCGCGCTCGGTCATCGCAAGGAACACCGGGATGATCGCGATCGGGTCCACGATCACGAAGAGCGAGGTGAAGGCGAAGAGGGTGTATTCGAGCAGGCTCACGCGACGCCTCCACCATGGCGATCGGCGGTGGCGGCGCACCTCGAAACTGCGCGGGGAGGCGGATTCTTCGGATCGGCCCGGCGGGCGCGGGTCGTCCCAGCTTCGAGAGACGACAGCAGCGGAGGAAGCCCCAAGGGGGGAGCGGTGGAGGGTGCGAGGGCGGGGAAGTTGAGGCGGAGGGACGCCAGAGGGCAGAAGGCGGAGGGCTGATGACGGAGAGCGGAGGACGGACGATGGACCGGTGTAGGATTGAAGGTGTGAAAAGGGGGTCGGCTGTCTGCGCTCCCTCGCGGCGTTCTCTGCCGCTACCTCCCTCGCCGCGTACCTCCCGGACCGCGGCCGGGACCGTGGCTGAGACTGCGGCGGAGAACGCGGCAGGCGCTTTTCTGCGGTACGCGGCGGGCGCGGAGGACGTACGCAACGCAAAGCGTTCCGCTACGGGGAGGCGGTGAGGCGGAGGCGGAGGAAGCGGCGCGGGGATGAGCCCATGGCGACGGTGTCCTGTGCGGTGATCGGGCCGGAGCCGGCGGTGTAGGTGCGGCCGGGCACCGCGGTCCAGGAGACGAGGTCGGTGCTGGCTTCGAGGGTGTAGGTCAGGCCTTCAGCTGTGGCGCGGCGGGGAAAGGTGAGTGTGAGATGGCTCGCGCCGGCGGAGGTGGCGGTGGCGACGGTGATCGGACTCGTGACGGGGCTGCGGGCGGGAAGGTCGAAGGCGTAGCGGGCGAGGTTGGTGACACCGCAGTTTCCGGGATCGGCGTTGGGGCCGGAGATGGCGGCGTTGGCCTGTTCGGCGGCGGTGAAGTTGCCGGTGACCCATGCCGCGTAGGTGTCTGGAGTGGTGGGCAGATCTGCTGGAGGGGTCGACGAGTACTCGATGCGCGAGATGTGGAAGGTTGTCGTTTCGTCGTAACCGGAGTTTGCCCAGCCCATGAGGTAGCCGTGTTGCCAAGGCTGGAGGTCGGGCGAGGTGTCGGTCCCACGTTTGTCCATGTCGGCATCCGCGATGTCGTGAATGAGCGTGTATGCGCTCTGGCCCTCCTTGCGCAGCCACGTCTGGATGACCCCGTCTTTGGCTCCGGGCTGGCTGGAGAAACGCCCCCGGGCCACGAGGTCGATGTAGCGCCCTCCGTCGGCGGGGAGCGTGATGAACGGTGTTGATTGCAGGTGTGGGCCAGCTCCGGTGTGTCCACCGGGCGAATAGTGGACCGCCAGCTCGCTGGCGGTGGGTGTGGAGCCGGGGGTGCCCCCCGTGACCGGCCACATCTCCCAGACGATCGTCGATCCCAGTCCGTGCGCCGAGTAGTCGTCCGCCCACATGGCGAGTAGCTTGTTGTTGCTCGACCAGCCCGCCCGCCCGGTGCTCTTGGCCGTGGTGTTGCGGGTCAGATTGCGAAGGGTTCCGACCCAGACGGTGTTGGACCACGGAACCTGCGGGTTTCGGAGGAAGAGACCTGTGCTATCGACTTCGGAGACGACTCCCTCGGAGATGTTGTCCACTCCTTGGATGCGATCTCCGACCTGCCAGCCCTGCGGGCTCGCATCCGGAGTGTCGATTCTCACGTCGTAGCGGTGGGCATAGTTGACGGGGATATGCAGCCGGAACTTCAGCCAGAACTCGTCGGTTGGTGGCGCGGTGAAACGCATTTCGGACATGCCGTAGTCGCCGGGCCGCACACCTGGATAGGTGAAGGGCAGCCCGATGGCTGCGCTGCCAGGGACCTGCTCAAGCTTCCAGGAGGTACTCGCAAACGACCATCCATCCTTGGCCGCCAGCGTATCTCCGGCCGAGAAATCGTAGAGGACGTGGGTGCCGGCGGAAAGTGTCGCAATGGTGCGGCTTTGGGCGGAGAGCGTGCCGGTCGTGAGCAGGACGACGGACGCGAGGAGGAAGCGGAGCTGATTCATGGTGGGAGGCGGAGGTTCCGCGCGGCGCATAGCCTCAGGCGCCGGTGGCGCGGGTGAGGGGCAGCGAGGTGCGGTGGGAGGGAGGATGCGGAGCGCCGAACGGGGGCGAAGGGCGAGGAAGGACGGAACGCAAAGCGTTCCGCTATGGGGCAGAGACTTGCACGCGCAGGAAGCGGCGCGGAGCGGAGCCAAGAGCGACGGTGTCGGTGAAGGTGAAGGTCTTGGGGTAGTCGGGCTGGATGGTCTGCAGGTTGCTCCAGGTGACGAGGTCGGTGCTGGACTGGATGGTGTACTGGAGGTCGGGAGCGTAGCCTTTGCGCGGGAAGGTGAGGGTGAGGCGCTGGGCGTTGCCGGTGCCGGTGGTCGAGAGCGCGACCGGCGAAGCGATGCGGCCGCGGGCGGGGAGACCGAAGGCGTAGCGGGCGAGGTTGGTGAGGCCGCAGCCGTCGGGATCGGCGCCGGGCCCGGAGATGGCGGGGGTGGCCTGCTCGGTGGCGGTGAAGTTGCCGGCGACCCAGGCGGCGAAGGTGATGTAGGTCTCGTCGTGCGCGACGGCATCGATCGCGGCGGAGAAGGCGGAGGCGTTGCCGGCGGCGTCGACCGCGACCACTCGGTAGCTGTAGGCGGTGCCGGTGGTGAGGCCGGTGTCGGTGTAGGTCGTGGTTGGCGCGGTCGTCGTGCCGACTTGGGTGCCGTCGCGGTAGATCCGGTAGCTGGTGACACCGACGTTGTCGGTCGAGGCGGTCCAGGTGAGACCGATCTGCGTGGGCGAATTCGAGACGACGGCGAGGCCGGTGGGGGCAGTCGGCGCGACAGTGTCGGCCGGCGTGGTGACCTGGATCGAGGCGGACGGCAGGCAGGCATTGCCGGCGGCATCGAACGCCACCAGGTGGTAGCTGTAGGCCGTGGCGGAAAGGAGACCGCTGTTGGTGAACGAGGGTGTTGTGCTTGTGCCCACCTGGACCCAATCCCGGTAGATCCGATAACCAGCGACGCCGACGTTGTCCGTCGAGGCCGTCCAGGTGAGTCGCACCGCGGTGCAAGACTGGGCGGTGCCCGCCAGACCCGTGGGCACCGAGGGCGGCATGATGTCCATGGCCGCCGGTGCGAGCGAGCTGCCGATTCTCGTTCCGTCGTCTCCGCGGGGATAGGCGCCCATGTCGACCCCGCCGCGCCCGGTGGCTTTGCAGGGGGAGGTCGGTTGCAGGTGGAAATCGCCGCCGGCTGCGTCGATGAAGCGCGGATCGCCGGAGATGGAGTGCCCATCGAAACCGGGGAACGCCGCACGCCATGTCTCAAGCGTCTGATAGCGCTGTCCCGCGACGAGGAAACGGTCCGACGGATCGGTGCTCGGGATCTGCAGGAGATTGTAGTCGATCGAGTAGTTGTTGGTGGCGATCGGGGTGCTGCTCCAGCGGTTCATGCTGACAAACCGCCCGGCCGAGTCCGACCCGCCGCTCCGGTTGGACGGCAAGGTCGCATAGAACACGTTGTTGTAGTAGTTCTGCGCCGTCGTGTAGCCGTCGTCCCATCCTTTGATCAGGTTGGCGACGTTGAAGAAGGTGTTGTTGAACAGGAAGGTCGACTCGCGCAGGTTGCCGCCGGTGCCGAGACCACCGACCACGAACCCGTTGCCGCAGTTGATCGCGATGTTCTCGGTGATCGTCACGTTGTGCGAGCCACCCTGTCCGGAGAAATAGAACGCGGTGTCGCCCCCGACGATCAGGTTGCGGCGCACGAGCATGTTGTTCGGCGCGTCCTTGCCGCCGATCGCCTCCAGGCAGCGCACGAACGTGTTGTTCTCGATGACCCAGCCGTTTGTCGTGTAGGTGCGGATCGCCGGAGAGAGGTTGTCGTGAAAGTAGTTGTTCCGGAAGGTGCAGTCCCAGGTGAAACCGCTGCTGCGCATGCAACGGATCACCGATGAGTTCTCGTTCGAGGCCGGGTTCGGCGCCGGCATGCCGAAAAATTCGCAGTTGAGGAAGCTGATGCTGCGCGAGCTGTCCATGTAGAACATCGAGGCGCCGACCTTGGTGGCGGCGGTCGTGAAACGCAGGTTGTCGAAGGTCAGATAGCTGCGGCCGGAGAGGGACATGATCGTCCCCGTGCCGCCGTCGATCGTGGCGCGCTCGCCGGGGTAGCCCGCGTAGGTGATGGGGCGGCTGGCGCTGCCGGATGGCGGGGCGATGGTCGCCGAGAGCGTGTACGTTCCCGTGCGAACATAGACGACGTCGCCGCCGGTCATGGTCTCCGCCGCTTTGGCAAGGGTGCCCCATGGCGCCGTGGAGGAGCCGGCATTCGCATCGTTTCCGGAAGGGGCGACGTAGTAGACCCGGCCGAGGGCGACGCTCAGCGTTGCACTTGAGGGGCTGGTGTTGCCGGCCGCGTCGCGGGCCGTGACGGTGTAGGCATAAGTCGCCCCGGGAGAGCCAACCGTGTCGGTGAAGGAGGCCGTGGTGGTGGTGCCGGCCTGGACCCCATTGCGGTGAACCTGATAACCGGCGACGCCGACATCGTCGGACGCTGGTGTCCAGACCAGCTCGACGCGCGAGCCTTGGACAAGACTCGCGACAAGTCCGGTGGGCGCGCTTGGCGGCGTGGTGTCGGCGGCGCGGGCGCAGAGGGCACTCGTCGTGAGCAGGACCACGAGGGCGAGGCGGGGATGGAGGGGGCTCATGGCGGAGGACGGAATGGCGTAAGGTGGAAGGTCAGCGCGTGGGAAGGTGGGTCGGCCGGTACCCTCGCTCGCCGTGTTCACAGCCGCGTACCGGTTGGA
>JAEXPG010000025.1 GCA_023447015.1 Verrucomicrobiota bacterium | reverse complement strand
CGGCGTCGGCTCGACGAGCTGGTTCTCCGTATCCGCATGGCCGAGAGCGTTGGTCACGCGCGCCCAATAGCACGTGCCTGCCGTGAGGGCCGGCACCTGGAAACTGGCACCCGTGGCGCCGGTGATCGGCCGGGACGTGTCCCCGCTTTCGCCCTGATACCACTGGTAGGTCATCGGCCCGGTGCCGCTGGCGACGACTTTGAAAAGCTGCAGGCCGCCGCCAACGATGCCGCCGACCAACTCCACCACCGGCGCGCGCGGAACCACCCACGAGACCAGGTTGCGCTCGCGTTGCCCGCCGCCGGCCACCGCCTTGTAGCGCACACAGCCGACGGTCGGCGCCATCCACATCTCGTAGCTCTGGCTCTGCGTGGCGAAGGCCACCGTGAACCGCAGGTGCAGGCTGTTGGCAAAAGTGCCGGCGGGCACCGTGCAGTGCTCGACGCCGAGCAACTCGACCTTCATCGAGCCCGGGCCGGCATAGAGGCCGTTCACGTAGGCGTTGCGGGAGATGGTCGTCGACTCGCCGACCGCCATGTCGACCGGGAACGGCACACCCGATCCGAAGCGAACCGACCCGCCTTCAGCGGCGTTGTCCAAACCCCAATAGGTGATCTGGGAGCCGGCAACGGTCAGGTACTCCTTCCACGTCTCATGCACCGTGCCGTCAACCAGCGTCGAGATGTTCAGGTCGGCCATCACCAGCTGACTGACCGGCGTTCCCGGCGTGCCCGGGAAACCGGTTCCGGTGTAGGTCGTGATCGCAACATTGGTGCCGGTGATCGTGGAGACCGTTTTCGAGTCGCTGCCGCCCCAGGACTTGCCGGTGGCGTTGAAGACGCTTCCCGCCACCGGGGTGACAAAATAGTCGGCCAGCCGGTAGCGTGCCGTCGAGGGCAGCGTGCACGAGTTGAGCACGTAGTTCACCGTGTCGCCCGAGCCCTCGATCCACTGGCGCCGCACCTTGCCGATGCCGGCCGCCCACCATTCGTCGTAGATCAGCGCCGTGCTTGAGCCGGGGATCTCGAGTTCGACACGCAGGTGCAGGCAGTTGTCGAAGCGACCAGCCGGGGTGTCGACCGACTCGACCCCGAGCAGGCGAATCATGGTCCAGGTGCGGCCGACATAGACTCCGTTGTCATAGGTATCCACCCGCTGCTCCGCCATCTGCCCGATCGTCAGCTGGCCGGGGAAACGCAAGGCACCGTCAAGCCGGGCGCTCTCGAGTGCAGGGATATCGTCGCCCCACAGCGCAAACGCGTCGGGCGCGGCGGAGGTGTAGTCGGTCCACGTGCGGCTCGGCGTGAACACCGCGCCGTTCAAGCGGCCGTAGGCCCCGTCCACCGCCAAGGTCGTGACCGCGTAGCTCGTCGGCACGCCGCGACCGGTGAAACAGGTGACGCCGCGATCCAGGTCGGCCATCCGGATCCGCGCATCGACCACCTGGCCCGTCCTCGCGTCGGTCCCGGTGTAGAGCCACTCCGCTCCCTCGACGCGGGGGAAATAGTAGTCCATCAGCCGGAAGACCCGCCCCGTGTTGTCCTCGGTCAAGGGCTCGTAGTTCACCAGCACGACCGCGACCAGGAATTCCGCGGAGCCGGCGCTGTTGGTGACGCGCAGGCGGTAGCGGCCGGCGTCCGCCGCCGTCGCGCTCGTGATCGTGTACGTTGCAGCGTTGCCGCCGGGCAGGACCACCCCGTCGCGGGTCCACTCGTATTGGAACGGGCCGTCGCCGGAGAACGTCGCTCCGAGCTGCTGCGTTTGCCCCAAACGGACCTGCAGCGGAATCACCGAAGGGACGCTCGTCGCCCGCGGAGGCGCCGAGGCGGATTGGGCCTGGAGGGAGGCGCCGGGCAGAAGAATCTGCAGGGCGCAACAGGCGGCGAACAGCCGCGCGATCAGGGTAGCTCTCATGGTCGTATTGGGTCGGACCGCAGCCCGCCACCGGACCGAGGTGGCCGGCTGCCGCCGTTTGTTTGTGTGCCCGCAGGATGGAGGCACACCCGATCATGGCAATGACACGCTTTCCCGTCGCACGAATTCACGTCGCTTCGACAAGCGTCCCGCCGCCACAGACCAGCGGCGCACGCCGCCACCGCTCCCCCGCCACAATGACACCACCGCGGTGCTCAGGACGGCCGGCCGAAGCCGCCCTTGATGACTTCGATGTTTTTCACCCCGACCGCCTCAAACTCCTTCCAGTAGCCCTCCTCCAGACGTTTGAGTTCGGCTTCGCGCTCCTCGTGCTGCTCGTCGGTCTCGGGAGCCCCCTCGGGGTCCGGCGCCGCGGGGCGGCCGTGGATCCGCTCGTAGTCGCGCTCGGCCATCCGGGTGACGAGCTCCTGCCAGAAGGTGTCCTCGTCGTAGTCGTTGATCGCCTCGCTCACGCCGGGTTCCTCGGGCATGGCCGCGGAGAAGTTGAACAGCGCCTCCTCGGGTTGCTCGACGAGATCGGCGCAGCCGAACTGCTCGGCGTAACCGAGAAAGCCCTGCAATGCCTCCTCGCACTTGAGGCGCAGGCCCACCGGCTCGTCGTCGCGGCGGCCGTTGAGGACGCGGTCGGCGAGATAGAGCATCTGGAGGATGCGACGGTATTCCTTCGGCGTGAGCTGGAGCTTCATCGGAAAATGCGGGAGACGCGGCGGTCTCAGTTCTGGCTGGGATCCTCGGGTTCGTCCGCGATCAGCCGCCACTCGGGGCTGAGCCCGCCGACGATGCGTTTCCAGAGATCCACCCCCTCGAGCTGGCCGAGCAGCTCCGCCGGCACCGGCGAGACGAGCCACGTGTCGCGTTTCATCTCCATCTCGAGCTGGCCGCCGGTCCAGCCGGAATAGCCGAGGAAGGCGCGGACCTCCAGCTGGGTCTCCGCCATGAGCTCGCGGAGCTTCTCCGGATCGAGCCCGAAGTAGAGCTTGAAGGTGCCGTCGAAAGAGGCGGTCTGCCAGGCGACGAGGATGAGCTGCTCGGGATTCACCGGGCCGCCGCTGTAGAGCGGGACCTTGGCCAGCTCGCTGCGGCGGAACTCGGGGCCGAGATCGGAAAGGGTCTTCTCGAGCGGGCGGTTGAGCACCACGCCCATCGCGCCCTCGGCATTGTGGAGCGACATGAGCACGACCGTCCGCGCGAAGTTCGGATCGCGCAGCTTCGGGTGGGCCAGCAACAGCGAGCCGGCCAGCCAGTCGGACTTGTTGCCTCGTTCTCTCATCGGCGTTGGGCGGAGGGTGAAACAGGCCCGGTTTGCGACAGGGCGCCAGCGCGAAATCCGCGGCTGGCCCGGCGGACGGACACCGGAACCGGCGCTGGTCGCGCCCCCGCCGGTCCGCGGTTCACAGCTTCACCAGATCCACCCCGGCGTCGCCGATCACCAACGGCACGAGCGGGTCGTTGTGGTAGTCGCTGTGGAACTTGATCGTGCGGATGCCGGCCGCGGCCAGGATCTTCGCGCAGTTGATGCAGGGGTAATGGGTCACGTACGCCACGCAGCCGTCGAGGCTGCTGCCACGGCGCGCGGCATCGGCGATGGCGTTCTGCTCCGCGTGCACGGTCCCCTGCTCATGCTGGTCGCGCACCCGCGAGACGTGCGGCGTGCCGGGGAGAAAACCGTTGTAGCCGGCGGCGACCAGCCGGTTGCTGCGCAGACCGCCGGACACGATCACGCAGCCGACATGCAGGCGCTCACAGGGCGACCGCGAAGCGATCAGGTGCGCGGTCGCCATGAAGTACTCATCCCACGAGGGCCTCGTCTTGAACTGGGTGATGGCCTCGGCGATCTGGTCGATGGGGCTGAGCGGAAGGGGCTTTTTCAGTTTGCGCGGCATGGCGGCGGAGAACGGCGAGCATTCGCGCCCGCCGGCCCTGTTCAACGCCTTTCTCGGAAACCCGGGCGCCCGGCTCCCGGTTGCGCGGCGCAAAAAAGGCGGGCTTGAAGCCCGCCTTCAGGACAACGTCGCAGCTCGTCGGAACTCAGCGGCGCCAGACGCGCTGGCCCTGGCGGCGCCGATCGGCCGCGGCCGTGGCGCTCAACCACGTGACCGGCTCCTCGTTGGCCCAGGTCCAAGTCTTGCCGACGACGAACGTCTTGATTTTGAGATCAGGGAATCGGCCGCTGATCTGGTCGCTTGCGGCCGAAACCATCATGGCACCGATCGCACCCTCGGGACGCTCAACCTTGGCGAACACCCAAAGCTCATTCTGCACACGGCGCACTTCCTCGATCGTGAGCACCCACGCGCCATCGGGCGTGAGCACTTCGACCGCGATTGTCTTTTGGACTATGGATGGAGCCTGAGGCTGGTCGCCATTCCCGGTGCGGCCATTGGAGGGGGCCGCCGCAACCAGAACGATCGACGCACAGAACACCAGCAGTGGGAGGAATAGCCGGGGTACCATGCCCGTATGTTGTTAACACACCGTGAACTTGGCAACACCGCGCTCATCGTTGCCCCAAAATAACGTGGCGGTCCCCGGGAAGGAACCGCCACGCAGAAACACTCTGTCGTTGGAATCTCAGGCCTCGAAGAGGCACTGGCCGGTCATCTCCGGCGGCTGGGGCAGGCCCATGAGCTTGAGTACGGTCGGGGCGATGTCGGCCAGGCGGCCGCCCGAGCGCATCTTGGTCTGCTTCGAGAAGCCTTCGCCGGCCACGAACACCTCGACGAGGTTGAGCGTGTGCGCGGTGTGCGGGCTGTTGATCTCCGGATCCCAGAGCTGTTCGGCATTGCCGTGGTCAGCGCAGATGACGGCCTTGCCGCCCATCTTCAGCACCGCCTCGACGAGCACACCCACGCCAAGGTCGGTCGCCTCGCAGGCGCGGACCGCCGCCGGCACCGAGCCGGTGTGGCCGACCATGTCGGGGTTGGCGTAGTTGATGACGAGCAGGTCGTATTTGCCGGAGGTGATGGCGTCGCGCGCGATCACGGTGACGCTCGCCGCCGACATGTCGGGGGCGAGATCATACGTGGCGACCTTCGGACTGGCGGCCAGACCGCGCTCCTCGCCGGGGAACGGCTCCTCGCGATAGTCGTTGAAGAAGAAGGTCACGTGCGGGAACTTCTCCGTCTCGGCCGAGCGGAACTGCGTCTTGCCGTTCTTGCTCACCCACTCGCCGAGGATGTTCTTCATTTTGGCGGGCTTCTTGAGGATGGCCTCGATCGGCAGGCCCTTCTGGTACTCGGTGAGGCCGGCGAAGA
>JAEXPG010000130.1 GCA_023447015.1 Verrucomicrobiota bacterium | reverse complement strand
TTCTCCTCAACGCGCACAACCTCGGCTACGCCGGTGCCAACAACCGCGGCGCCAGCGTGGCAACCGGCGACATCCTCGCCCTGCTCAACAGCGACCTCGTCCTCACCCCGCGCTGGCTCGAGCCCATGCTCGCCGTGCTCCGGCACAACCGGCGCGCGGGCATCGTCGGCAACGTCCAGTTCCGCGCCGCCACCGGCGAACTCGACCACATCGGGTTCGAAATCGGGCTCACCGGCAAACCGCACCACGACGAATCCCTCCACTGGCTCTGGGCCCCCTGGGCCAGCCGCACGACCGCCGCCGTCACCGCGGCCTGCCTGCTCGTTCCGCGCGACCTGTTCCTGGGCCTCCGCGGCTTCGACGAGGGCTTCCGCAACGGCGGCGAGGATGTCGACCTCTGCTTCCGCGCCCGCGCCCTCGGCCGCACCTGCCACGTCGCGCTGCGCAGCCGCATCCTGCATCACGTCAGCGCCTCGCCCGGCCGCAAACTGCGCGACGAGGAGAACTCCCGGCGGCTCGCCCACCGCTGGCGCGAGGAGTTCCTCCGCCTCAACCGTCGCCTCAGCGGCTATCCCTGGTGTCTCACCTACCTGCTCCGGCACTGGGCCGATCCGCGCGACTTCGACCGCCGGCAGACCTTTGCCAGCCTCCTCTTCCTCGCCGGCTTGCGAAGCTGCCCGCACGAGATCGTGCCGGACCAGCAGGACGCCCGGTTCCAGCTCGAGGTCGAGCGCTGGGAGAAACTCCTCGGCCCGCTCCCGCCCGACACCTTCCACTCCTCCCTGCCGGTTCCGACAGAGGCATGTTCGGCGCTCGACGCCGGCTGTTTCGGTGCGCCTCCTCCCTGGCTCGCCTGATTCCCGCACCGCCACACCCCCGCCCATGAGCACGCTCTCGAGCCTCTTCCGCATCGCGCTCCACCGCGCCTGGTGGAACCGCTACGCGCGCTCCGACCCGTTCTGGGCCGTGCTCACCGAGTCCGACAAGAAGGACGGTCGCTGGGACTCCGAGGCCTTCTTCCGCACCGGCGCGGCGACGATCGACGAGGAACTACAACGCCTGCGCGGCTGCGGCATCGAACTGCGCCTCGGCGAGGCGCTGGATTTCGGCTGCGGCCTGGGCCGCCTCACCAACGGCCTCGCCCGGCACTTCGCGCGCACCACCGGCGTCGACATCTCGCCCGCGATGCTGCGCCGCGCCAGGCGGCTGGTCCGCCTGCCGGAGAAGATCGACTTCGTCGCCACCGCCGATCCCCGGCTCGCGCTGCTGCCGGCCGACCGCTTCGACCTCGTCTACAGCGAGATCACCCTGCAGCACATCGCTCCGGCCGATGCCGAGGTCTACCTCGCCAGCCTCATCCGCCTCGCGCGCCCCGGCGGCGCGGTCTCCTTCCAGCTTCCCGCGCGGATCCCGCCGCCCCACCCCCTCGAGCGGTTCAAGTTCTCCTTCTGGCCGCCCACGCTGTGGATGCGCGTGAAACGCTTCGCGGTGCAGACATGGAAACAGGCACTGCCCTACTGGCGGCCGCACATGCCGCTGTACGCCATCCCGCGCGAACGCGTCGTCGCCCTCGTCGAAGCCGCCGGCGCCCGCATCGTCGAGATCACGCCGAGCAACGCCGCCGGTCCGACCATCGAGAGCTACCACTACCGCGCGGTGAAGCAGTAGCCGCGCGATCCGCGCCGCCCCGCGCAAGCGCTTGCCCCGGCTCCGCCGGTTTTCTCTGGCCGCTCCGCCGCCCGCCGCTACGGTCCGCCGCATGAAGGTCATCGTCCTCTGCAGCGGTGGCATGGACTCCGTCGCCGCCCTCCACTGGGCGGCGCGGGCGCATTCCGTCGCCGCCGTGGTGAGCTTCGACTACGGCGCGAAGCACAACGCCCGCGAGCTGCCCTTCGCCGCCGAACACGCCGGCGCCCTCGGCGTGCCGCACACGGTGATCCCGCTCGACTTCATCGCCAACCTCTTCGCCTCCGACCTGCTCAAGTCCGGCGGCGCCATCCCTGAAGGCCATTACGAGGACAAGACGATGCGGCAGACGGTCGTGCCCTTCCGCAACGGCATCATGCTCGCCGCCGCCGGCGGCCTGGCCGAGAGCCTCGGCGCCGAGGGCCTCGTCATCGCCGCGCACTCCGGCGACCACGCCATCTATCCCGACTGCCGCGAGGAGTTCATGCGCGCGATGGGCGACGCCCTGCGCCTCGGCACCTACGCCGAGGTGAAACTCCTGCGCCCCTTCATCGCGCTGACCAAGGGCCAGATCGTGCTCGAAGGTGCGAAACTCGGCGTCGACTTCGCCCGCACCTGGGCGTGCTACGTCGGCGGCGCGATCCACTGCGGCAAATGCGGCACCTGCGTCGAGCGCCGCGAGGCCTTCCTCGTCGCCGGTCTCCCCGATCCGACCCGCTACGCCGATACCAGTCCGCTCCCGCCCAAACCCCAAGCAGTTTGAACCGCTAATAGACGCTAACTTGGCGCTAATCCGGAACCCGAAGTGCCTGCCGCCATGAGGACCGCCTACCTGCTCTTTCACGCCCACCAGATGCCCGATGGCGAAGAGAACTCGAAGCTTATCGGCGTTTATGCAACGCCCGCAGACGCCACAGCCGCTCAACAACGAGCTTCGGCAAAGCCCGGGTCAAAGATCACGCCGACGGCTTCACGATCGACGCGTACGAGATCGGCAAGGACCACTGGGTGGAAGGCTTCCGAAGCATCAGCGCCGATTAGCGTCCATTAGCGGTTCCCCCTCCGATTTCTTCCGCCTTCCGCGCCTCCCATGCTGATCTCCGAAATCTTCCACTCCCTGCAGGGCGAGGGCATGCTGGCCGGCGTGCCGTCGGTCTTCATCCGCACCGCCGGCTGCAACCTCCGCTGCACCTGGTGCGACACGCCCTATGCCTCGTGGACGCCGGAGGGGACGCCGATGACCGTGGACGAGATTGTCGCCGAAGTCTCACGTCACCCCGCGCGCCACGTCGTCCTCACCGGCGGTGAACCGATGATCGCCGCCGACCTGCCCGCGCTCGCCGCCGCGCTGCGCGCCGCCGGCCAGCACATCACGATCGAGACCGCCGGCACCGTCGCGCCCGCGGGCATCGCCTGCGACCTCGCCTCGCTCAGCCCGAAGCTGCGCAACTCCACCCCGCCCGCCGCGCAGTTCGGCGCCACGTGGAGCGAGCGCCATGAAGCCCTCCGCTGGCAGCCCGCCACCGTGGCCGCCTGGCTCAGCGCCTACGAGTTCCAGCTCAAGTTCGTCGTCGCGACCGAGGCCGACCTCGCCGAAGTCGAGTCGTTGCTCGCGCAAATTCCCACGCCACCGCCGCGCCACCAGGTGCTGCTCATGCCCGAGGGCACCACGCGCGAGACCCTCGCCGCGCGCACCCCGTGGCTCACCGCGCTCTGCCGCGACCGCGGTTACCGTTTCGCGCCGCGCCTGCACATCGACTGGTTCGGCAACAAGCGCGGCGTGTGAACCGTCGTTGACGCGCCAATGGCTCTGCCGCGCGGCGGCGGCGGGAGGTTCCAGGATGCCGCCGGGGCTTCCCCGCTCGACCCGGCGGGAGAACCTCGCAGGCTGCGCACGGTCACATCCAGCGATGCCGGAGCCTTCTCAACCCAACCGCCCGCCCGCCGCTAGCGCCGAACACCCGCGCGAACGTTGGCTGGCCGTCGGCCTGCTGGCCTTCACCGCGCTGGCCTTCTGGCCGGTGGCCCGCTGGCTAACCGCGCAGACCTTCGCCCACGAACAGCTCAAGCAGTCGTTCTTCCTCCTCGTGCTGGCGGGCCTGTGGATCGCCTGGGAACGGCGCACCGTCCTGCGCCTTCGGCTCCACGTCGACAACGCCGGGCTCGCGTGTCTGCTCGGCGCCTACGCCTGCGTGATCGGCGCCTTCTTCCTCAGAACTCCGCTGCTCGTGCTCGCCGGCCTCGTCGCCGCGGCGGCGGGCGGTGTGCAGGTGGTCTTCGGCGCGCTAGCGCTCCGCCGCACCGTGCCGCTGCTCGCGGCCTTCGCCCTGCTGATCCTCTTCGTGCTGCTCTTCCCCGTGCTCGATTGGCCGCTGCGCAAGATGGCCGGCGTCGAGTCGGTCCGCCTGCTCCAGTCGTTCGGACTGGTGTCGCAGTTGAACATCGTCGCCGATCCCGACGTCCAACTGCGGCTGATCAACCAGCACGGCACCTTCGTCGTCGCGACGGAGTGCAACGGTTTTGGGCTCATCTCCTCGTCGCTCCTGCTCGGGCTGGTCTGCCTGCTCTACCGCCGCGCGCGCTGGTGGAAATTCCCCGGCCTGCTCGCGCTCTGTCTTCTGCTCGCCTTCACCGCCAATCTGCTGCGCATCGCCACCATCGTCGGTCTCGCCCCCAGTTTCCCGGGCCACTATGGCGTGCTGCACGAGACCGCGGGACTGATCGCGCTCTATGCGGGCCTCGGCACCGTGTGGCTGCTCACCGGCTGGCAACCGAAGCCGCGCCAGCAGCAGAGCTGAACCGGAATCCCGCAGACAACAGAAGCCAAGAACCCGGCAGGGGCCGCGTTCTTGGCTTCTGTCGGTTCCCTCTGCGCTTCCGCGAATGAAAAAGCCGGCGGGAGTTCCGCCGGCTTCGCTGGATCGGAGAGTTGTTCCGCCGCCTACTTCGCCTCGAGCGCCTGCCCGATGTCGGCGAGGATGTCGTCGATGTCCTCGATGCCGATCGAGAGGCGGATGAAGTCGGCGGAGACGCCGGTCGTGACCAGCTCCTCGGGCGTGAGCTGCGAGTGCGTCGTGCTGGCCGGATGGATCGCGAGCGACTTGGCGTCGCCGATGTTGGCGAGGTGGCTGAGGAGCTTGAGGCGGCCGATGAACTTCAGGCCGGCCTCGTAGCCGCCCTTCACGCCGAAGCCGACCAGCCCGCCGAAGCCGCCAGAGAGGTACTTCTTCGCGAGCGTGTGGAACTGGCTCTTCGGCAGACCGGGATAGTTCACCCAGGCCACGCGGTCGTGTGCCTCGAGGAACTGGGCGACCTTGAGCGCGTTGGCGCAGGTGCGCTCCATGCGCAAGTGCAGCGTCTCCAGACCTTGGAGCATCATGAACGAGTTGAACGGACTGATGCACGCGCCCACGTCGCGCAGGAGCTGCAGCCGCA
>JAEXPG010000007.1 GCA_023447015.1 Verrucomicrobiota bacterium | reverse complement strand
GGATCGTCTTCTTGTTCTCGATCCAGAAAACTTGGGCGCGCTCCTCGATCGTCGGTTCCGGCAGGGGAGTGCCGTCGGCCGACACGACCTTGGGCTCGTCGCTGGAGAGGGGGGATTTGGATGGCGGGGTCGGCTGGCTGCTCATGGAAAAGGGTTTTTCGACAGGAAAAGGCGCGAAGCGGTAACAAAGCGCCGCAGCTCCGTCCAGCCTTTCCCTCCGGCCGTGCCGGAAACACCCGGCGCCGGCCTCGCCCCACCCCACCCGCTCCCCGGCGCGCACCGGGTCACCGGACGTGGGGGGAAGCCCCCGGAACCGCCCCTCGGCCCCGGCTCCCGGCGTATCCACAGAAAATGGGTGATCCACGGCAGAGCGGCCGACCCGCCCGCGCAGTAAGCTCCGGCCATGCGCTTCAACCTTCTCTCCATCTCCGTCGTGGTCGCGGTCGTCGGCTGCCTGCTGTTCACCTTCGGCGGGTTCATGCTCTTCCCCGTGGCGCTCGACATGTGGGAACGGGGCTCGGCCGACAAGCCCGCGGCCTGATCGCGCCCCCATGACAGGGGCGCACCCCGGCCGCTCGGCCGGCCAAAACCGCCGCCCGCCGTGATTGCCTCGCCTGCGGGCGCCCCGGCGCCCATCGTGCCCGCAGCCCTCCCACCTGCGTGCCCTCCGACCGAAGCCACCATCCGATCAGCCGGCTCTATCTCTGCGGCCAACTCGCCGGCTGGGGCGGCTTCCTGGTCCTGCGGTTGTTCCTCACGCTCTCCTACTGCAGCGCGACGTCGCCCGACAATGTCGCCCAGGCGTGCCTGCTGGAGACGATCCACCACCTCCTCAGCGCCTTCTGGTCGCACCTGACCTGGCAATGGATGGTCAGCCGGCGGCTCGTCGACCGCGGCTACCGCCGCCTGCAGGTCGAAGGCGCGATCGTGGCCAACCTCGGCACGATTCCCATTGTCGCCGCCCTCTGGGTTCCGACCCGGTCGGTCTACGCCGCCGAGCTGGCCCGGTTCGGCGACGGCCCGGTGTTCTGGATGCTCATCGGGCAAAGCACACTGATCACCGCGCTCTGGTTCTATTCGTTCGTCGCCCTGCTCTACTTCGACCGCACCCGCCGGCTCGAGCTCGACCACGCCGAGACCCGCGCCATCGCCCGTGAGGCCCAGCTCCACGCCCTGCGCGGGCAGGTCAACCCCCACTTCCTCTTCAACAGCTTCAACTCCCTGCGCGCCCTCATCGCCCTCGACCCCGCGCGCGCCGCCGACGCCCTCACCCAGCTCTCCGGCCTGCTCCGCTACTCGCTCACCAGCGCCGAGCGCCTCGTCGTCCCGATCGCCGAGGAGCTGCAGATCGTCCAGCGCTACCTCGAACTGGAGAAGCTCCGCCTCGGCGACCGCCTCACGATCGCCACCGAAATCCCGCCACAACTCGACGGCGCCGTCGTCCCCCCGATGCTCCTCCAGGGGCTGGTCGAGAACGCCGTGAAGTTCGGCCCGGCCGCCCGCAAGGCCGGCGGCGAGGTCGCCTGCACCGTCGCCCTCGCCGACGACCGCCTGCGCCTGCGCGTGACCAACCCCGGCCGCCTGGAAACCGCCACCGACTCCACCGCGCTCGGGCTGCGCAACCTCCGCGACCGCCTGCGGCTGCTCTACGGCGACGCCGCCACCTTCACTCTCCGGGAAGAGCCCGGCGAGCGCGTCGTCGCCGAGGCCGCGTTCCCTGCCCGCCTGCCCGACAACGCCCGCCCCCGCGCGGAGTCGGGGGTCTCCTGAGTTCCCGCCCTCCGGCTTCCCGACCGCCTTCTTCCGCCATCCATGAAAGCCCTCGTGATCGACGACGAACCGCTCGCCCGCGCCGAGATGCGCCGGCTGCTCCGCGCGCACCCCGACATCGAGATCGTCGGCGAAGCCGCCGATGCCGACCAGGCCCGCGCCGCGATCAAGCGCACCGCCCCCGAACTGCTGTTCCTCGACGTGCAGATGCCCGAGGAGACCGGTTTCGACCTGCTTGCCTCGCTCGGCGCCGGGGTGCCGCCCGTCATCTTCACCACCGCCTTCGACCAGCACGCCGTCCGCGCGTTCGAGTTCGGCGCCCTCGACTATCTCGTGAAGCCCGTCGAACCCGAGCGGCTCGCCCTCGCCCTGGAACGGGTGCGGGACCACGCCCCCGGCACCGACTCCGCGCCCGCCGCCACCGCCGGCCCGCCACACCGGCTGTCGCCCACCGAGAAGGTCTTCGTCCGCCACAACGATCGCTGCTGGTTCGTCCCGCTCGAGACCATCCGGGGCTTCGAGAGCGACGGCGACTCCGTGCGCCTCTGGCTCGCCGACGGCACCCCCACGCTCCACCGCTCGCTCGCCCAGCTCGAGGAGCGCCTCCCGGAGGAACTGTTCTTCCGCGCCAGCCGCTCCGAGATCATCAACCTCCGCAACGTCGAGCGCGTCGAACCCTGGTTCAGCGGCACGCTCAAGGCCACGCTCACCGGCGGCCGCACCGTCGAACTCTCGCGTCGTCAGTCGCAGCTCTTCCGCGACCGGCTGGGGCTCTGAGCCTCCGTCGGAAATGCCGCCCCGGCCCAGCCCGGAGGGCGGGCCCGCGCCACACTCAGCCAGCAGGCTCGCGCGCGAAGACGAAGAGATGGTTCAGCCCGAGCTGGAAACGTCGATGCCGGATCAGGCGGAACCGCGGTGGCGCAAAAATGCGCGCGGTGTCCTCCGGCCGGAAACCGTAGTGTTCCTCCAGCGACATCCCGTCGATCAGCCGGAGGAACTTCAGCAGCGCCAGGATGTGGTCCACCGCCCGTGCCGGCACGGTGATCACGACCAGTCCGCCCGGCCGCAGCAACTCGTGGCACGCATCGGCCAGCACCTTCTGCTGGTCGGCCGGGATGTGCTCCAGCACCGCCAGCATCGTCACCGCGTCCCAGCCGCCTTCCGCGGGGCGGACGGACGGAAAGAAGCCCGGTTCGATCACGTACCGCGGTCCGGTGCGGGGCGCCAAGAGCAACGGCTCCACCCCAAACCCGGCGCGGAGCCGCGGGCCGAGCGACTCGAACAGCTCGCCGTGGAAGGCGCCGATATCGATCACGCGCACCTCGCCCGGCAGGCAGGCCAGCGCCCGGCGGATCCGCCAGCGCTGGAGAAAACGATCGACGCCTTTCATCCGGTGCGGCCGCTCAGTCGAACACCACCGTCTTGCGTCCGTAGACGAGCACCCGGTGGTCGAGGTACCAGCGCACGGCCTGCGCGAGCACGAGCCGCTCGAGGTCGCGGCCCTTGCGCACAAGATCGTCGACCCCATGGCGGTGCGTCACCCGCGCGACGTCCTGGTGGATGATCGGGCCGTCGTCGAGCACGGCGGTCGCGAAGTGCGCGGTGGCGCCGATGAGTTTCACTCCGCGTTCATGCGCCTGGTGGTAGGGCTTGCCGCCCGCGAAGGCCGGCAGGAACGAGTGGTGGATGTTGATCACCGGGCAGCCGACGTTGGCGAGGAAATCGGACGAAAGCACCTGCATGTAGCGCGCCATGACCACGAGCCCGGCGCCGAGCTGCTTGCAGATCTGGATCTGCTGGGCCTCGGCTGCCGCCTTCGTCGCCGCGGTCACCGGCACGTGGTGGAACGGCAGGCCGTAACCCTTCGTCGCCGCCTCGAGGTCGGTGTGGTTGGAGATCACCGCCACGAAGTCGCCCGCAAAATCGCCGGCCTTCCAGCGCAGCAGCAGGTCATGGAAGCAGTGGTCGAACCGGGAGACGAAGAGCACCATCTTCGTGCGCTCGGTCGACACGCGCACGTCGGTCTTCATGCCGAGGCTGTCGCCGAACGCGGCGAACTCGCGCACCTCGAGTGTCGGATCGCCCTCGGGCACCCATTCCATGCGCTGGAAGAACACGCCCGCCTCCTCGTCGCGATGCTGGTCGGCATGGAGGATGTTGCCCCCGCGCAGCGAGATCCAGCCGGCGACCTGCGCCACGAGGCCGCGGCGGTCCGGCCCGTGCAACAGGGCGGTGATGATGGGGGCGGAGGCGTTCGAGGCGGAGGACACGATGGCGAATGGCTAGAGTCCCACCCCGCCCACGGCAAACCGAGTTTTCGCGCCATCCGGCCGCCGCCCAACGCGAGCCCGTCCGCCCACGACTTCCTGCTCCAACTCCTGCCCCCCCGGTCCGCCGCGCGGCTCACTCCGGCGGCAACGGCGCACCGCGCTCGGTCAGCAGCGCCCGCACCTGCGCCAACGTCGGCGGGTTCACACAGCCGGGCGCCGTCGTGCAGACCAGCGCCGCCACCGCGCACGCGAAGCGCACCGTGTCCTCGTCGCTCCAGCCGCGGAGCATCCCGTAGATCAGACCGCCCCGGAAGCTGTCGCCGGCCCCGGCGCTGTCGACGACCTCGACCGGAAACGGCGGCAACTCGCACCTCACGCCCGGACTCGCTCGCCCCGGCTGCGGCACCGCGCGCCCACCGCGCGCATACCACAACGGTCGCGATCCGGCGGTGAAGACGACCAGCCCGGGACACCGCTCGACATACTCCGCAAAGAGCCGCTCGCGCGCCGCCGGATCGGCCATCGCCGCCGGATACTCCCGTGCGATCATCTCGCCGGAGACCGCCACCACGTCCGCCAGCCGCGCCAGCTCCGAGTCCGCCCGGGCGTCGCAGGTCACGAGGGGTTTGCCGGCGGCCCTGGCGGAGCGGGCGACGAAGAGCGTCGTGTCACCGAAAGCTGGATCCACGCAGACGATCCGCGCCGCGCGGATCCGCTCCGCGCTCGGCGGCTCCCACTGCGGCGTGGTGAAGAGCAGGTCGCAATACCGGCCGAAGACGGTGCGCGACTCGCCGTCGGACACCACGACCTCGGTCACCCCCGGGTACCCCGGCTTCACGACCAGGCCGGAGCAGTCGATGCCCCGCGCCCCGAGAAACTCCAGCGTGCGCCGGCACTGCGGGGTGTCGCCGATCCAGTTGCCCTCGAGCGTCACGGCCACGCCGAACCGCGCGAGCACGAGCGCGCTGCCGGTGGCCTCGCCCGCGTGGTTCTCGAGCGTCTCCACCACCTCGCCATAGCCGTCCGGCGCGGGAAAACGGTCCCGCAGCCGCAGGATCACACCGGTGCTGACATGGCCGAAGCAGTAGACGTCGCTCATGGGAGTGGGCGAACGTCTATGCCTGCTGGACCGCACCGACAAGGCGATCGCGGCCGGCGTGCATTATCCGGCTTCGTTCAAAATCGTCCGTCCGCGGCGCGCTAATCGATCGGCAGCGTGGCGACGCCGGCGTCCTTCTTGAACTTCAGCACCGAGCCCCGTGGCGCGCCGAGCTCCTTGAGCTTGCGCCGCGTGAATTCGAGCGCGTCGCCAATGTCGACCAGCTGCATGTCGAGGCTGATCCACTCGATGGAGCCGTCGGTGCCCTGCACCGAACCACCTCCGGTCACCCGGCCCAGGCCCGCCTGCATCAGCGCGCGGTTGAGCGGATCCTCGTACTTCTGGCCGCGCTGGAGCGGCATCAGCGGATCCTCGATCCGGGCGAACACCATGCATTGCCCCTGCTCCGGGTTCCGCCGGCCGGATTTCCCCCCGATGCCCAGCGCACTGGTCACCATTTCGAGAAGCCGGCTCATGACGAGACCTCCGGCAAAGCATTGCTCTTCGCAACGCCGAATCGGCGACGCGCACACGGGACCGCATGGTTCCATCCATTCATAGAAAGCTGTGTTCAGGTTGTCTGCGGGGGCACGGCGTGCGGGGCGCCGACCGCGGCCGACTGTGGCGCCGACCGCCCGCTGCGCCAGCCCAAATTCACCCCCGAACCGGGCCGGAAGCACTACGCCCCCGGGCGCCGCCGGAGAAGTCCCGCAATCCTCCGCAGTTTCGCAGAAAATTACCGAATACACCGCCGTCCCGCCCCCGCCGCCCCACCGGGGATGCGGCGGCGGGTCACAGTTGTCCGGACAAAGCGGAGTCGATCCGTTTCACGAGCGCGGTGTCGCCTTCCGCTGCGGCGGCGCGCCGGGCCCGGGCCAGCAGGACCGGGACCTCCGCGGCGCGCCCGAGGCGCGGGAGCCGCTCCGCCAGCGCGAGGAAAAGCTGGGCGTTCACCGGCCCGCTCTCCGCCAGCGCGGTCATGAACTCGACGGTGCGGGCGTCGTCACCGGCCGCCTCGAAGGTCTCCACCAGCCGGGCGTTGTTGGCGAAGCTGCGCGGGTTGTGGGCGAACGCGGCCAGCATGAGCTGCAGCGCCTCGTCCTTCCGCCCGGTGCGCTCCAGGTGCTGGACGAGCGGGGCGAGCGCGCCCTCCTCGTCGGGCACGAAGTGCAGCACCGCCCGCAGCTCCGCCTCCGCGGCCGGCCAGTCGCCGGCGGCCTGGCAGAACCGCGCATACGGGATGCGGATCGCCCGGCTGTCGGGCATGCGGCGGGCGAGTTCGCCGAAGAAGGCGCGCCCCCGCGCCGTCTGGCCCGAGGCCTGCCAGGCCTGCGCGAGCAACCCGTAGCTCTGGAAGTAGTATGGCTCCGCGCGGATCGCCGCCAGGAGCGCCTCCTCGGCCTCCGTCCCGCGCTGCAGCGCCAGCAACGCCGAGGCCCGCTGGACCAGCCGCTCGGCCGAGGGCGGCTGGAGCGCCGCCAACGCCTCGTTCAACCCCAGCGCCCCGGCGGCGTCGCCGAGCTGCAGGCGCACCGCGGCGGCATGGGAGGCGAGAAACGGGTTCTGCGGATCGCGC
>JAEXPG010000603.1 GCA_023447015.1 Verrucomicrobiota bacterium | reverse complement strand
CGCGGCGGATGCCAGTGATGAGCGCCTGCCACTTGCCCTCGGCCAGCGCGCGCTGGAGCGCGAGCGTCTTCAGCTCGTGGGTGACGGTGACGGGGTCGTGCGTCTCGTAGCCGATGCCGCGCGCGCGGGCCTCGGTGTTGATGCCGACCTTCACATCGACGTTGTGGAACTTCGTCGCCCACTCGCGGAACTGGTACATTTCCGGGAACTCGTAGGTCGTGTCGATGTGCAGCAGCGGGAACGGCACGCGACCAAGGAAGGCCTTCTTCGCGAGCCAGATCAGGACGTTGGAGTCCTTGCCCATCGACCACGGCATGACGATGGAGTCGAAGCTGTGGTAGGCCTCGCGGAAGATGAAGATGCTCTGTTGTTCGAGCTTGGTGAGATGGTCCATGGAGGAAACGTGAGTCGAAGAAAGGAGAAGTTGGGAGGGTAGTTGGTGCGTATCTCAGATCGACGGCGTCTCCGGCAGCTCGGGAGCGGGCGGCGGAGTATCGATCTTTTTGGTGAAGGTGTGAATCCCGCATTCGGTCTTCTGGAACCCGGTCCAGCGGCCGGCGCGTTCGTCGCCGCCGGCGCCGGTCGGGCGCGTGCAGACGGCGCAACCGATCGAGTGGTAGCCGCGATCATGGAGCGGGTTGTACGGGATGCCCTGCTCGCGGAGGAACTGCCAGACAGCGTCGCGCGTCCAGTCGGCGAGCGGGTTGATCTTCCAGAGGAAGCGCTCGGCGGCGCCGTTGAGCTGGTGTTTCTCCAGTACACCGGTGCCGGAACGCACCGCGGACTGCTCGCGGCGCAGGCCGGTAATCCAGCAGTCGGCCGACTCGAGACGGAGCCGCAACGGCTCGACCTTGCGCAGCGTGCAGCAGAGGTCGGGGTCGGTCTTCCACAGCTCGGGACCGATGTGGCGCTCCTGCGCCTCGATATCGAGCGCCGGCTCCAGCTTCTCGATGCGAACACCCCAGAACGTTTCGAGGCGCGCCTTGAGCTCGACCGTCTCCGGGAAGAGCAAACCGGTATCGAGGGTGAAGATCGGGAAGTTCAGTCCAGCAGATCGCGCGAGATGGATCGCGACCAGGCCGGCGCCCTGGAAGCTGGTGCCGATCGCCGCTTTGTCGCCAAACGCCTCCCATGCCCAGCGCAGCCGCTCGGTGGCGGAGAGCGCGGTGAGGTCGGTGTCGGCCAGATAGGGATCGAGAAAACGCATGTGAGTGGATGCGAAGGGTGCGCCGGGGGCACCGTCCGGGCCGGGTAGGGCCGGAGACGGAGCGCCACGGGCGGAACAGGAGAATCAGTTCAAAACGGCGCGCAGGGTGAAATCGCCGAAACGCTCGCCCGGTTGCCGCTCCGCGACGAAGCGCTGGAGCAGCGGACGCAGTTCGGCGATCACGTCGTCGAACTTCACCGACTCCTTGTAGACGCGGTTGAGACGGGTGCTGACGGCGTTGCCGCCGAGGTGGAGGTTGTACTTGCCCGGTGCGCGGCCGACGAGGGCCACCTCCGCGAGCGAGTGCCGGGCGCAGCCGTTGGGGCAGCCCGTGATGCGGAAAACGATCTCCTCGTCGGGAATCCCGACCTCGGCCAACAGGCATTCGAAGCGCTCGATCAGGGCCGGCAGGGCGCGCTCCGCCTCGGCGAGCGCGAGGCCACAGGTCGGGAGCGCGACGCAGGCCAGCGCCGCCTTGCGGAAGGCACTGCCCTGATTCGCGAGATCGATGCCGTGCTGCGCGAAGAGCGCGGTGACGGCCGCCTGATCCTCGGTTCCGATTCCGGCGAGGATGAGGTTCTGCTGCGCGGTGAGGCGCACCTCGGGTTGGAAACGCTCGACCACGGCCCGCAACGCGGAGCGCAGCGCGCGGCCGGGCATGTCCTTGATGCGACCTGCCTCGACGTGGAGACCGAGGAAACGTTTCCCCGCACCCTGGTCGTGCCAGCCATAGAGATCGATCTGCCGCGTGAACTCGAAGGGCTTCGCCGGCTCGAGCGCGAAACCGGCCCGGACGGCGAACTCGCTGCGGAACCACTCCACGCCGCGCTCGGCGAGCACGTACTTCAAGCGGGCGTGCTTGCGGTTGGTGCGGTCGCCGAAGTCGCGGTGGATCGTCACGACCGTGCGGGCCGCATCGAGCACCCGCTCGGCCGGGAGGTAACCGATGACATCGGCCACGCGCGGATAGGTGTCCTTGTTGCCGTGGCTCATGCCCATGCCACCGCCGGCGATCAGGTTGTAGCCGAGCAGGCGCGCGGGCTCGGCCGGGTCGGGGATGGCGACAAAGCCGAGGCAGTTGGCAAAGACGTCGGTGTCGTTGAAGGGCGGGATCGCGAAGCCGATCTTGAATTTGCGCGGCAAATACGTGCGGCCGTAGAGGGGGTCGACCGTGGCGGCGGGATCGGCGGGCGGCTGCGCGCGCGGCAGGTGGAGTTCGGCGCCGTCGAGCCAGATTTCGTGGTAGGCGGTGCGCTTCGGCGCGAGCTCGTCGGAGAGCAGCGCGGCGTGGGCGTAGACCTGCGGGATGAGCGGGCTGGCGGTCGGGGTCGGCGGCGCGAGGACGTTGCGCACAACGTCGCCGCACGACGCGATGGTGGTCGCCAGCGCCTCGTGGATACCGCGCATGAGCGGGCCGAGGCCGGACTTCACCACACCGTGCCACTGAAAGGTCTGGCGCGTGGTGATGCGCAGGGTGGAGTTGCCGTACTTCGAGGCGAGGTCGTCGAAGGCGAGGTACTGCGCCGCCGGCACGATGCCGCCGGGAATGCGGGCGCGGACCATCAGGAGGTACTGCTTGCCGGTCTTGCGCTTGTCGCGGTCGTCCTGCTGGTAGAGGCCGTGAAACTTCAGGAACTGCTCGTCGTCCTCATTGAAATGGTCGGCCGCCGGATCGGCGAGCGTCTGGGCGAGGTGGCCGGAGAGGTCGGGAAACGCCTCTTTGAGGAGCTCGTTCTTTGCGAGTTTCGGAGCCGGAGCGGAAGCGTCGCCAGTGGTGGTGGTGGACATTTGCCTTGTGTTGTTGGCTAGTTTGGTTAACTACTAAACTCATGACGTCAACACCTTTCTCCTCTCCTCGCGTGTTTCTGGTCGGCGCCGGCCCGGGCGATCCACGCCTGATCACATTGCGGGGCAAGGAGTTGATCGAGCAGGCCGACGTCATCATCCACGACGAACTGGCAAACCGCGCCCTGCTCGCCTGGGCGCGGCCGCTGGCCGAGTTCGTGTACGTCGGCAAGCGCGCCGGGCACCACCACGCGCAGCAGGCCGAGATCAACCGCATCCTCGTCGCTCACGCCCGCACCGACCGCCGCGTCGTGCGGCTCAAGGGAGGAGACCCGCTCGTCTTCGGACGTGGTGGCGAGGAGGCGGCGGCGCTGCGCGAGGCGGGCATCGCATTCGAGATCGTGCCGGGAGTGACCGCCGCCGTCGGCGTCGCCGCCAGCACCGCGATTCCCCTCACCCACCGCGGTGTGGCTTCGGCCGTCCTGTTCATCACCGGCCACGAGTGCGCCGACAAGTCCGGGGGCGGCATCGACTGGGACGCCGTGGCCCGCGTACGCTGCACGATGGTCGTGTACATGGGGCTGAAGGCCGCGCGCGCCATCGTCGAACGCCTCCGCACCGCCGGCGCCGATGCCGACCTTCCCGTCGCGCTCGTCAGCCGCGCCACCCTGCCCGACC
>JAEXPG010000520.1 GCA_023447015.1 Verrucomicrobiota bacterium | reverse complement strand
GAGGAACATGCGGCGCGAGAAGACGAGCAGGCGGCGGCCGTCGGGTTGGTCGGCGTAGATGCGCAGGGGGGGGCGGTTGTGCCTGGCCCAGCGCGAGTAGTGATCCTGCTGGGTGCGGCGGACGACGACGGCCGGCGGCGGCGGGGCGCCGACGGTGCGGCCGAGCGCGCGGTCGAGGTCGGCGCGCAGGCGGTTGATCTCGGAGAACGGATACTTCCAGTCCTGCAGCTTGAAGCGCGCGAGATACGCGCCGCGCAGGAGCGCGAGTTTGCAGAGCCAGAACTTCCACGGGCGGAAGACCGGCACGGGGCCGCTGTGCTCGTCGCGTTTGTCGAGAAACATGCGGCGCGAGAAGACGAGCAGGCGGCGGCCGTCGGGCTGGTCGGCGTAGATGCGCAGGTGGGCCGGGCCGGGGAGATCGGCGCGCACGTCGACGAGGCCGTAGAAGCCGGCGCGCAGGGCGTTGGCGTGCTCGGGGTGACCGGCGGCGACGTCCTCGCGCTCCTTCGGGTAGATGAGGCGGTTGCCGGCGCCGACGCCGGTGGTGGCGTGGAGGCGGGCGATGTCGAAGCCGATGCCGAAGGTCCATCCGGTGACGCGGAACTTGTCGTACTGCGCCTGGAGCCAGTAGCCGGGGGTCTCGATGAAACCGTGGAAACCGTCGCCGCGCGGCACCTCGGTGGTGAAGACGAGGACCTCGCGCAACATGCGGTCGGCCTCGCGGCACATCGCGAGAAACGAGGCGCCGTGGCAGGCGCGGTAGAGGTGGTCGAGCGTCTCGTAGACGTAGGCGGTCTTCAGGACCTTGGGTTGGCGCGCGGTGGTCGGCAGCGCGGCGAGGTCGAGGTCGGCGCGGAAGAACTCGTGCCAGTTGCCCGCCTGATCCTGCCAGTCCAGCGCGATCGCGCGGGCGCCGGTCCAGACGTGGGCGGCGATGCGGAAACCGCTGCGGCGGGCAGCGAGGTTGCCCGGGAAGCGGGCGCCGAGATCATCGCGGTCGAGGCCGAAGAGACCGAGGAAAACGCGTTTGTCGATGCGCGCCCGGAGGTCGACGCAGACCGCCTCGCCCGCGGGATACAGCCAGCCGGCGATCTCCAATGCGGGCGCGGTGAGGCGCCAGCTGGCGGGCTGGTCGATGCTGAAGGAGACGATCGGGGCCGGAGCGGACATGGCGGAGCCCCAAGGTCTTACCGGTGTGGTGGGAACACAGTAAAGATCCTAAGGCGACGTCCGGAAAACGGCGGGATCGACCTCTGTGCGGCCGCTTGCGCGCGGTCGCCCGCCCGCGGTGCGGGTGGGGGCTCGCGGATCGCCTCGGCCGGCAGTGGCGCGGCCGGAATATCGCGCGGGAACCTGCGCTGGTTGAAAACCGTGTTGGCAAGGCGCGGCCCGGTTCTGTTGTCTGCCTTGGCCCGCATGGATTCCGCGCCCTCCACCGCCGTCCGCCGCGGCGAACGCACGTTCGCCGCGCTGCTGTTGTGCGCCGCCGTGGCGTTCGCCCTCTGGGCGGTGTCGGTCGGCTGGCGGAGCCGGGCGCTCAACGGGAACGGTTTCCGCCAGACGCAGACGGCGATCACCGCGCTGTTCGTGCAGCGCGACCACGACTTCTCGCTCGCCTATCCGACGCCGGTGCTCGGCAAACCGTGGTCGGTGCCGTTCGAGTTTCCGCTCTACCAGTGGACGGTCGTGGGCGTGAGCGACGCGACCGGGCTGTCGCTGATCAAGAGCGGGCGGCTGGTGAGCGCGGTGTGCTTCTTCCTCGCCCTGCCGGCAGTGTGGCTGCT
Source organism: Verrucomicrobiota bacterium (assembly GCA_023447015.1). Lineage (GTDB taxonomy): Bacteria > Verrucomicrobiota > Verrucomicrobiia > Opitutales > Opitutaceae > CAJCBL01. Next base: position 2,336 of record JAEXPG010000520.1, on the reverse strand, counting down.
GCTCGGCCGGATGGGCGTGCCGTGGGCGCGGCGGGCGATCGTGCTCGCGCTGGTCCTGACTTGTCCGCTCCTGCTCTTCTATGCGCGGGCGTTCCTGATCGAGACGATGGCGCTGTTGTTCGCGCTCTGGTTTCTGCAGGCGTTCGTTGCGGCGGTGGAGAAGCGCAGCCCCGCCTGGCTCGTCGCGGCCAACGTCGCCGGCGTGGGCGCCGGTCTGGTCAAGGTGACGACGTTCATGGTCTACCTCGTGCCGGCGGCCGCGTGGGCGCTCTGGTGGCTCGGGCGCGAAGTGCGGGCGCAGACCGCCACCGGCGGGGCGGACCGCGCGTGGGGCGGCGTCGGCCGGCTGGTGGGCTGGGTGGCGGCGGCGACGGCGGTGCCGTTTGCGGCGACGTACGCGTGGATCGTGTTCAGCGATCACACGAAGGCCCTCAACCCGAGCAGCCGCAACCTGGTGTCGTCGGCGATGCACCGCGACAATTTCGGCACCTGGGCGAACCGCACCGATCCGGCGACCTGGGCGGCGCACTGGCGGACGTTTTCCGGCGAGATCCTCCCGCCGGCGACGTTGCTGGTGACGCTGCTGCTGGTGCTGCTGTTCTGCCGCGGGCGCCGGCTGGCGTGGGTGGCCGGTTGCGCCACGGTGTTCCTGCTCGCCCCGGCGGTGTTTCCCGTGCTCTACGCCTGGCACGAGTACTATTTCACGGCCGTCGCGGTGCTGCCGATGGTGGCGGTCGGGCTGGTGCTCGGCGGGCTGTTCGACGCCGGCCTGCCGCGCTGGCGCGCGGGGACGGCGGTGCTCGTCTGCGTGGCGGTGCAGGCCGGCAGCTGGCTGACGTTCCACAAGCCGCTGCAGGAGGAGGAGCCGCGGGGCTCGAGCGACATCGCCGAGGCCCTGCGTTGGACGACGGGGCCGGACGACGTGCTCGTGATCGCTGGCGAGGACTGGGGCTCGATCACGCCGTTCTACGCCCAACGCCGGGCGCTGATGCTGCGCCGCGACATGGAGGCGGACTGGCCGTACGTGCAGGAGGCGTTCGCCAATCTCGCCGGCGAGCGCGTGGCCGCGCTGCTGCTGCGCGGGGTCCAGCGCGAGAACCGGCCGCTGCTGGAGCGCGCCGTGGCGGCGTTCGGCCTCGACCCGGACCCGGTCTACCGCTGGCGCGACGCGCTCGTGTACGTGCGGCGGGACCAGGTGGCGACCACCCTCGCACAGGTCGCCAAGCTGAGCCTGCCGGAGATCGAGATCCGACGCGGCCTGCTCGCGCCCGAGGCGGACGGCACCATCACCTGGGAGTACCAGTTCATGGCCGAGAAACAGCGCCGCGCCTTCGACCCGATGGGGCGGCCGCCGCTGCGCTATGCCGCGCGCTACGGCGTGGCGGTGTCGAACTACGACGGCCACGCGGTGACCGGGGCCCACCCGACCACCCGCATCTGGTTCGCGGTGCCGCCCGGCCGGCGGGAGATCGTGCTCGAGTTCGCCCTCAATCCCGCCGCCTACGCCGGCCCCGCGGGCGGGGCGCGCACCGACGGCGTGGAGTTCGTGGTCGCCGCCACGAGCGGGAACGGCCGGCGCGTGCTGTTCAGTCGGTTGTTGAATCCTGGAGACGAGGCCGCGGACCGCGGCTGGCAGCGCGAGAGCCTCACGGCCGAGATCCGTGCCGGCGAGGAACTCGTGCTGGAGACGCTCCCCGGTCCGGCGAACAACGAGAGCTGCGATTGGGCCGGCTGGGGCCCGCTGACGATCCGCTGACCCGGCGGAACCCCTTTTCATGTCGAACACCTCTGCGGCGGCACAGCATCCAAACGGGAGCCGATGGTTCGGCCTTTGGTTCGCCCTCATCGTGGTGCTGCATCTGGCGGCCCTCGCCGGCGGGTGGAACAGCCCGAACCTCTCCGGCAACGAGTTTCGCCAGTCCCAGACGGCGCTCTCCGCCCATTTCATCCAGCACGACGGCTACTTCGGGCTCGACTATCCGACGCCCGTGCTCGGCAGGCCGTGGTCGGTGCCGTTCGAGTTTCCGCTCTACCAGTGGACGGTCGTCGGGCTGAGCAACGCCACCGGCTACCCGCTGCTCCAGTCGGGCCGGCTGGTGAGCGTCGCGTGTTTCTACCTCGCGCTGCCCGCGGTGTGGCTGCTGCTCGGGCGCCTCGGGGTGCAGCGGTCGCGGCGGTGGATCGTGCTCGGGCTGGTGCTCACGTGCCCGATCCATGTGTTCTATGTGCGCGCGTTCCTCATCGAGACGATGGCGCTGCTGTTCGCGCTGTGGGTCCTGGCGGCGTTCGTGGCGGCCCTGGAGGACCGGCGGCCCGCGTGGTTCGTGGTCGCGAAC
>JAEXPG010000506.1 GCA_023447015.1 Verrucomicrobiota bacterium | reverse complement strand
GCCTCGTTCAGGACCTCGACGACCGCGGCGCCGGCGAAGCCGCGCAGCGTGAAGGTCGCGGTGGTGGCGGCCGGCCGCATCCCGACGGCAAAGAGGTAGGTGAAGCCACCCGCGCGCTTGACCATCGCGTCGATCGGCAGCGCGGGGTCGGCTGGTGCGACGGTGACGCCGTTGGCGACGGACTGGGTGTTGAGCACCGGGGCGAGGGCGGTGATCTGGGCGTTGATCGCGGTGAGCGCCGCCGCGGTCGCCGGGTAGTGGAGCGGTCCGGCTTCGATGAACGGGTTGAACTCGTGGCAGAAGTAGCCGATGCCGCGGGCGCCGTGCACGAGGGCCATCCAGACCTCGGCCTTGATGTGGGTCGGCGTGAGCGCCCAGCGGGAGTCGCCGTTGATGTTGGTTGTCTCGATCCACGCCCAGACGGGCTTGGCGGATCCGGTCCACTGGCGCAGGCGGTCGACGCCGGCGGCCACGTACCAGATGTTCTGGGCGACGACATTGTCGAACGCGCGGAACCAGGGCGGGTCGGACGCGGGTCGCGGGAAGACGTTCATCGGGTAGGTATCGAAACTCAGGATGTCGCCGCCCGCGGCGTAGGCGGCGTAGTCCTCGGGGTGGTTGGTGCGGTTGCCCCGGCCATACCAGGCGTCGCAGGCCACGCCCTGGCCGAGGTTGAGGAAGACCGGGCGGGAGGGATCGGCGGCGACCTTCTGCTGGTAGGCGGCGACGACGTCGGCGGTCGGCACCGGATCCTGGGTGCCGTTCTGGGCGTTGTCGGGCTCGTCGGGCTGGAGCCAGGCGCGGATGAGGGTGTTGTTGGGCAAGGCGAGGCCGACGGCGTTCTGGTCGCAGAAGGTCGGCATGCCGGCGGCGGCGAGAGTGGTGAGCTGCGACTCGGTCGGGCCCTCCCAGAGGCCGATGAAGCAGTTGATGCCCAGGGCGCGATAGGCGGAGGCGTTGCCCGCCGACTGGAGCCAGACCGCGAGCGGGAAGGAGTTGGGGTCGGTCGACGGACCGTGGGGCCAACGTGCGTAGTAAGCCGGGCCGCCGTCCCATGGCGCGAAGGTGTCGCCGGGCAGGTAGTCGGCCGGATTCTCGGCTGGCGCAGAGGTGGCGAGCAGCAGACCGAGCAGCGGCAGGCTCCGGGCGAACGCAAAGAGACCGGACGGCGGGATTCTTCGGGTGTTGCGCATGGCAGGGGTAACTGCCGCGCGCGCAACCGGGCGCAAATCAGTTGGCGCGAAACCTGCCGGCGGGGGGCCGAACAGGCCCAATCTTACCGGTCGTTAACCGGGCGTCGGTCAAACACGCGGAGAAGGCCGGAGGCGAAGCCGAAGGCATCGGCGAGGGGAGGCGGGTTGGCCTGCGGCCGCCGTCGCCGTATTGCGGTACGCGGTTGGACGGAGGGCGGAACGCAAAGCGTACCGCTACGGGGATGCGGTGATGCGGAGGCGGAGGAAGCGGCGCGGGGTGCTCGCGGTGCCCAGGGCGACGGTGTCTTGCGCGGTGATGGGGGCGGAGCCGGCGGTGTAGGTGCGGCCGGGGACAGCAATCCAGGTGACGAGGTCGGCGCTGCTCTCGAGGATGTAGGGGAGGTCGCTCGCGGTGGTGCGGCGGGGGAAGGTGAGCGTGAGGTACGACGTGCTGCCGACAGTGGTGGTGCCGACCGTGATCGGATTCGCGACGGGGCCGCGGGCGGGGAGGGCGAAGGCGTAGCGTTGAAGATTGGTGACGCCGGCGGCGTCGGGATCGGCGTCGGGGCCGGAGATCGCGTCGTTGGCCAGATCGGCGCCGGTGAAGTTCGCGGTGCGCCAGGTGGCGTAGGTCTGTGGCACCAGCGCGACATACTCGAACGCGCCGATGTCGGGGGCGGCGTCGCGCGCGGTGCCGTCGAAGTCGCTCGAGGGGGCGTAGACGGCGGATCCGGCGCCGATGGCCGGCGAAGTGGCGGCGAGGTGGAAGTCGGTCGGCCCGACGAAGGCCGCGGCAGCCCGTACGCCGTGCTGTTCGCGCCCTGTGGCCTGGTAGAAGGCGCCGAGGCTGGTGTAGCTGCGCACGCTGTCGCGGGCGACGATGCCGGTCCCTGTCGTCTCATAGAAATTGTAGTCGATGAGCGACTGGGCGGCGAAGGAGGTGTCGACCACGAGGCCGCCTAGGGAGTTGCCGGCGAAGAGGTTGTTGGCGGCGATGGTGGCCGTGGTGCCGGACTGGGAGAGGCGCAAGCCGGTGCCGTTGTAGGCGTCGACCGCGGCGTAGCCGTTCTCGACGCAGGTGTTGTTGACGATCGTGCAACGGGCGGACCGGGTCACGGTGATGCCGGAGCCCTGGTTGCGGTAGAGGATGTTGTTGCGCACCACTGGCGGGACGGTGATGGCGCCGAGATCGTCGTTGGTGTCGACGATGATGCCGTTGCCGTCCACGCCGGTGGAGTCGAGCTGGTACGACGCGCGGTTGTTCTCGAGGACGAGACCGTCGATGCCGAAGCCGGCGCTGAGCGCGGAGCTGCCCGGCCACTCCATCGTCTCGGTGTAGTGGCCGGCGTGGACGACGGTGTTGCCGCGGATCACGAAATCCGCGGCCCGGTGATGGGTGGAGATGTGGGAGATCGCGTTGAACTCGCAGCGGTTGCCCTCGATCAGGATGCGGCGCGCTCCGTAGGAGAGGCTGATTCCGGCGTCCATGTTTTGGGTACAATGGTTGCCGCGGACGACGGCGTCGGTGACGCTGGCGCGGCTGGTGTAGTTGGGCTCGTAGCTGAAGATGCCGGTGTAGCAGTGGTGCACCTCGTTGTCCGCCACGGTCACGAACGAGGAGGCGTTGGTGAACTGGATGCCGGCGGAGCAGCCGGAGACGGTGTTGCGCTCGACGACGATGTGCGCGCAGCCGGAGAACGAGAAGCCGCCGGTCCACTGGTCGAAGATGCTGTCGTACCACGCCATGTAGGTGGCGTATTTGCGGCGCACCTTGGCTTCGCGGGTGGTCCAGCTTTCGAACGGGTCGATCGGGCCGACCGAGGGATCGTCGACCACGATCGCGGGCATGTCCCGCCAACCGGCCGGAGGCGTGCGACTGCCGCGGACGGTGAAGCCGGAGAACCGCAGCCACTGCTTGTCCCGCACGGAGAACTCGGCCTGCACGATCGGCGTCTCGCCCGGATACGCGGTGAAGTGGATCTCGGCGGTGGCAGTGCCCGACTGGGCCGGGGAATAGTAGACCGCCGTCGACGCGCTGCCGTAGGTGCCGCCGCGGAAATAGACGGTGTCGCCCGCAGCCGCGTTCGCCATGGCGCGGTCCGCCGTGCAGGGGGTGGCCGGGCTCTGCGCCTGCGCCCAGGTGGCGGAGCTCGGGGCGGTAGCGGACACATAGTAGGTGCCCGCCCCGGCGGTGCTGGCTGGTCCCATGCAAGCCGCGGCGCAGAAGAGCAGCGTGGTTATCCGGACGGGTGGCATGAGGGTCATGGGGCGGTGAGGTGGAGGCGGAGGAAGCGGCGCGGGGCTGTGCCCATCGCCATGGAATCTTGAGCGGTGACGGTGGCGGGCGTGCCGGGGGCGAAGATCAGGCCGGGGACGGCGGTCCAGGTGACGAGATCGGTGCTGGATTCGACGGTGTACGTGAGGGCATCGGCCGCGGCGCGGCGAGGGAAGGTGAGGGTGAGGTACTGCGCCCCGGCGGAGGTGGCGGTGCCGACGGTGATGGGATTCGCAACGGGGCCGCGGGCGGGAGGGCGAAGGCGTAGCGGGCGAGGTTGGTCAGGCCGCAG
>JAEXPG010000469.1 GCA_023447015.1 Verrucomicrobiota bacterium | reverse complement strand
GGCTTCATCTCCGCGTACAGGGCGACGGCCTGCGAGCGGCGGGAGATCTGCAGCTTCTCGAAGAGGTTGCTGAGGTAGTTCTTCACGGTCTTCTCGCTCAGGCCGAGCTCGAGCGCGACCTCCTTGTTGGTCAGGCCGCGGGCCACGTGGGCGAGCACCCGCTGCTCCTGGGTCGAGAGGGAGTCGAGGCGTTTGCGCAGGCTCTCCTGGTGCTGGTTGGTGCGCATGAGCTGCATCACCTGCGTGGTGATCGCCGGGGCCAGGACGGTCCGTCCGGCGGATACATCCATGATCGCCTGCACGAGCCCCGGGCCGTTGATGTCCTTGAGCAGGTAGCCGTGGGCGCCGGCGGTGATGGCCTCGGAGACGGTGCGCGCGTCCAGCACGGAGCTGAGCACGAGCACGCGGCATTCCGGTTGCTCGCGCAGGATCCGGCGGCAGATCTCGCAGCCGTCGCCGTCGGGCAGGCGGAGGTCGAGGAGCACGAGCTGCGGCCGGAGCGCCGCGATCTCACGGACGGCGCCGGCGGCGGAGTCGACCTCGCCGATGACCTCGATGTCGGGATACGAGCCGAGCAGGGTGCGAAGGCCCAGGCGGACGAGTTCGCTGTCGTCGACGATCAGGACACGGATGCGGCGGGGCTCGGGGGTCATGGGGCGGGATCCTTCAAGGGTTGCGGGTCGGTTTCGAGCCCGGACCAGGGCAACTCGACGCGCAGGCGGGTGCCGCGGCCGGGCACGGATTCGAAGGCGAGCGAGGCCCCGATCTCCTCGGCCCGGCGGGTCATGTTGTCGAGGCCGTGGCCGAGGTGCGGCGGCGCGGCGGGGTCGAAGCCGACGCCGTCGTCCTCGATGGTGAAGGCGGGTTCGTTGTTGGCGGTGCCGAGCCGCAGGGCGATGTGGCGGGCGAGGCCGTGGCGCAGGGCGTTGCTGATCGCCTCGCGGGCGATGAAGAGCAGCTGGACGATGGAGTCCTGAGGCAGGGCGGCGGCGAGCAGCGGGTCGAGTTGCACGTCGTACTCCACCGGACGGGCGGGACGGATCTCGTGCAGGAGCTTCTGCAGTCCCTCCTCGAGGGAGGCGGCCGGCGCGGACCCCGCCTCGAGTCCGGCGATGTGGCTGCGCAGCTGGGCAATGGTACGGTTGAGCCCGTCGACGCAGGTCTCGATCCGGTGCTGCGCCTCCTGCGGGTGTGAGTGCATCAGCGGTCCTACCCCCTGCAGGGTCATGCCGGTGGCGTAGATCGACTGGATGACTCCGTCGTGGAGATCGCGGCCGAGGGTGATGCGTTCGGCCATGGCGCGGCGAAGCTCGGCCTCGGCGTACTTGCGGTCCTCGACCTCGCGCTGCAGGGCCAGGCGCTGTTCGGACGCCGTGCGGATGAGCATGGCGACATGGGAGAACTCGTCATCGGCGTGCTGCAGCGGGGCGACGAGTTCTGCGCGGGCGCTCTCGAGGCTGGACCCGATCAGCCGCAAGGGGCGCCGGACCCAGCGATGGACGAACCAGGAGGTCAGTCCGAGGTAGACGATGCCGAAAATCAGGAACAGGACGGTCTCCGTCGCGTCGGTGGCGATCATGTTCGCCAGGAGGCGGCTCTCGTGGCGTAGGGTGAGCTGGTGCAGTGGTTTCCCCTCCCAGTCCGGCAGGGGGAATTGGGTTTCGGCGACGGCTTGGAGGCCACGCGCTTTGTCCGCGGGCTGCGGCGGGCCGAGAGTGACGGAGCTCTCGGTCAGCGCGCCGAGCTGGGCGAACTGCGCGGCGTCCCAGAGGCGCGCGACTACGAACCAGCCCTGCGGCGGTTCCCCGCTGCGGTTCTCGTCCGAGGGATGGATCGCGGCGGTGCGCACCTCGAGCAGCCCGCGGGGGGAATCGGCAAAGAAATGCGTCGGGTCGCGGCCGCACAGATGCTCGATCAGCGCGGGAGAGGGGAACTCCGCGAGATCGTCGGCGGTGAACGGAGGGGCCAGGTGCCGGTAGATCTCGCGCTGGGCCGAGTCGAGGATCCAGACGCCTTGGAAACGCCAGCTTGCGAGGCTCTGCTCGAGGTTGATCTCCGCCCAGGCGGGATCGCGGCTGGCGACGAAGGCGCACATCTCGTCCCATTGGGTGTAGTCGGCGGCGAAACGCTCGAGGGTGCTCCCGGCGAGGGTGACGATGCGGGAGAGCTGGCGGTACTTGTCGTCGGCGATCTCCTCTTGCAGATCCGCTGCGCTTCTCTGCTGGGCCCAATGCAGCGCGCCCAGCCCGCCGAGGAAGGCGGCAAGCAGCGAGCCGAAGAGGATGGTCAGCCTGGTTTCGAGTTTCATCAGCGGGAACGAGCCCGTGTCACCCCCTCCCAATCGGTACGGAATGCGTTGGGGTTGAACGTATTTCTGTGCCGCGCCGGAGACTGTCGGAGGGGAATCGCCTCCGCCCCACCTGCACGCTCCTCGGGGAGGAGGGGCGGCCCGTGCAGATGGTTTCCCGGCTTGCCGGCGGGATCCGGATGTTGGCGCCGGTGAAATCGCGGCGCCGGTTCAGTGCGTCTGCGCCAGTTGCGGCGCGGCGGGTTCCTTCTGCTCGGCGCTGGAAAGGGTCGCCTCCTGGCAGTGGACGCGTTCCGTGCCGGAGGAGTCGATCCAGGAGACGGCCACGAGGACCCGCACAGAGTCGCTGCCGAGATCCTCGGCTCCAAAAATGAGACGGGTGGACGTGAACGGTTTCGCAGCCACCGGAGCACCGTGCCCCGTGGTGCTGGGCGTGAGCGTGATCGCGCGCTCGGGCGGGGTGAGGAACGGGTCGTTGAGGATCGGCCACGGGGTGTGCCGCAGATCCTCGATCTCGGTGCGGATGATCGCGGCGGCGAAGGCGGCGTCGCGGGTGACGCCGACCATCGTGAAACAGGTCCGGAGCGCGAAGACTGCCCCGAGAAACATCAGCACGAGCATGAATCCGGTCAGCGCTCCGTCGGCTGGGCGGATTCCTTGGCGGGGTGTCGCCGAGGGCGAATGATCCTGCATGCCACCGACATCGGACCGATCTGTAACCGGCGGAGCAGGACGATCGCCCGTTTTCTCCCTGGGGTGAAACTCCCATCGGGCGCTTCGCGGCTGAGGCTTGGATCGTGCGTTTCGCTGGTGCGGCGGGAGATGCGGCGCTGTTCCGGTTTCGCGTGGACGGGTGCCCCTCCCCGAAGTCCGGAATCCACCGGCGGAGCATGGTGCGGGGAGCGGCGGCAGACCGGTACGAACAAAGGGACTGTGATGAGGCCTGGCGATCGGGTCGGGCGCCGGCCGGCTTGGTGCTTGCGGGGGCCGGGCCGACGCGGTCGCATCGCGGGCGAATGCGAATCTCCGACACTCCCTGGTTCCGGCCGGCCGCCGTGGCGTTGCTGGTGGTGCTGGGCGTCTGGGCCCATTTCCAGTGTGCGCGGCAGGGGTGGGAGATCTCCGGCCTGATGGGGCACGGTTTCCGGCAGGCGCAGACGGCGCTCTCGATCGACGCGATGCGGCAGGACGGGTTCCGGCTCGACTATGCGACGCCCGTGCTCGGGAAGCCGTGGTCGATCCCGATGGAGTTTCCCCTCTACCAATGGCTCGCGGTGCAGGTGAGCGCAGGCACGGGCTGGCCCACGGCGCAGGCGGGGCGGGCCGTGAGTCTGGCGGCGTTCTACCTCGCGCTGCCGGCGTTCTGGCTGGCCCTGCGCGCGATCGGTGCCGGACGGGCGCGCGCCGGGCTGCTGTTGCTGCCGGTGCTGGCGGCACCGGTGTACCTCTTCTATTCGCGGGCGGTCCTGATCGAATCGCTCGCGCTGGCGGGGGCGGCGTGGTTTCTCGCCTGTGCGCTGCAATGGATCCGCCGGGGCGGTGGTGGCTGGCTGACCGGGGCGTGGCTGGCCGGGGCGGTGGCCGCGCTGGTCAAGGGCACGACGTGGGCGGTGTTCCTCGTCCCGTTGGCCGCGGCGCTGCTCGCCGAGGCGGTGCGGGAAAAGCGGCCTCGGGCGTTCGTGCTCGCCGCGGGCCGGGGGCTGCTGGTCGCGGGGCCTCCGCTCGTGCTCGGGTTGGCGTGGGTCGCGCTGGCCGACCGGATCAAGGCGGAGAACCCGTTGGCGACCTTCCTCGTGTCGGGCAATCTCGCCGCGTTCAACTTCGGCTCATTGACCGAGCGCCTCGGCCCCTCGCTCTGGGCGGAGATCGGCGGGCACTGGTGTCGCACCGCGATGCCGTGGTGGGCGCTGCTTGTCGCGGCGGTTGCCCTCGTGCTGGCGCCGCCGCGGTGGCGGTGGCCAGCGCTGGTGGCGCTCGGCGGTTTTCTCGCCGGTCCGCTCGTCTTCTCGAATCTCTACCGGATCCACGACTACTACCACTACGCCACCACAGCGTTTCTTGTGCTGGCGGCGGGCATGGCGCTGCTCGGGCTGGCCGAGGCCGGCGGTTGGCGGCGCTGGTTCGGCGTAAGCGGCTTCGCGGTGCTCCTGGTCGGGCAGGGCTGCACCTACCGGCGCGAGTACTTCGGGCCGCAGACCCAGCCGTTCGCCGGCGCCGGTCCGCTCGCGCTGCAGATCGAGCAGCTCACGCTCCCGCGGGATGTGATCGTCGTGCACGGGACGGACTGGTCCTCGGAGCTGCCGTACTACGCGAAACGGCGCGCGCTGGTCGTGCCGGACGGGCAGCTCGCCATCGCGCCGGCGGCGGTCGAGGCCAACATCCGTCTCCTGCGCGACGAGCATGTGGCGCTCGTCGTCTTCACCGGGCCGGCGAGCGGACGACCGGATCTGATCGCGCAACGGGTCCGTGACTTCGCGCTCTGGCCGACGCCGTTGTTCACCCTCGGCGAGGACACCGTGGTCTATGCGGCGGAAAGCGACATGGTCCGCATGACAGCGATGTTGCGCACCGACACGCCCGCGCCGGGCGTGCGCGTTTGCGCGGGAGGGCCGGTGGTGGCTTCGTCGCCGGAGCTCCAGCCGCTCGGTGCGCGGCGCTTCGCCGGCGCGTTTCCCGACTTCAAGCCGACTCCCGAGAGCGGGGTTCTGCCGTTCGGCTACATCCTGTTCAACGACCATGGACGCCGGGTGTTCGTGGCCAACGTGCCCACGGAGCTCCATTTCCCGGTTACACCGGGCGCCCGTGAGGTGGCGCTCGACTACCGCGTGTTCGAGGAGGCGTTCGCGAAGCCCGACTTCGGGGGGATCCGCTTTGTGGTCGAGCTGCGGGGACCGGGCGGCGAGACGACGTTGCTCGATGATTGGATCGGTGCGGACGCGCCGGCGCCGGAGCGCGGGCTGCGCCAACGCGTGCTGGCGTTGCCGGGCGGTGCGGCCGGCACGGTCGTCTTCCGCTCGCTGCCCGGCGACACGGGCAACGCCGCTTTCGGCTGGGCGTTGCTGGAACGTTTCGAGGTCCGCTGATCGCAGGGGTGGTGCTTACCCCGGATCATGAGTCCGGTCTCGGTGGGGCTGTTCGCTCAGCGGATGAGCACGTCGCCGAAGAAGAACCAGTCGAAGCTGAAGTTGTTGTGGGGGCCTGGGAGCGCCTCGATGACGAAGTCGCGAGCCGGGCCGGGGGGGATGGCGACGGTGGAGCGCAGTTCGCCGCGGTCGGCCGGGGCGTCGAAGGGATTGATCACGCGGGAGAACACCGTGCGCAGGCCGCCGTCGGGCTGGATCTCGGAGACGCGGAGTTCCGCGCCGTCGGTGTGTTGGGCGGGATCGGCGTAGGCCCCGTCGGAGATGCCGTAGCTGACGGTGACGGCCGTGGCGCCCTCCGGGGCGTGGAACCAGAGCTTGGTGAGCGGGTGGGCGGTGAGCACCCGGCTGGACTCGCGGGGCACGCGGGCGGAGCCGAACTGCGAGAAGAACTTGTAGGGGCGCGGCGCCATGCGGAGGAAGAGCAGCCGGTCGCGTCCCTGCAGCGTGGCGGTGTCGACTTCGACACCGGCCTGGGACGGCTTGGGTTGCAGGGGCTCGAGACGTTCGCGCCAGACGACGCTGTTGTAGGGCGTGTTGCGGACCGGATCGGTCGCATAGGCGGCGATCAGGTCGCGGTGCAGGTAGACGGTGGTATCGGCGTGGTCGAGCGCCGGTCGCGGATCGATGCCGAGGTCGCGGACCGCCGCATCCAGCAGGACGGTGTTTCCGCGCTGCTCGCCGCGCAGGACCAGCGCCCCGACGGGCGCGTCCTGGATGCTTCTGAACGCGCGGTCGAGATAGCCCCGGTCGCGCTCGAGATTCCGCCGGATCATGAGCGCGCGGCGCTGGGCGAAGAACGGCGTGGTCGAGTCCCAGTCCTCGCCGGCGATGACGAGCATCTCCTCCGGGTCGATCAGGTGCCGCAGCAGGCCGGTGAGCCCGGTGCCGCCGTAGCTCACGTAGGAGACTTCCGGGAGGTAGCTGCGAAGGAAGAGCTGCCCCTGGCCGACGAGGAGCGCACCGGCGGCCAGCAGCCCGACCCAGCGGAGGCGGACCGACTCCAGCAGGCCGCAGAGCGCGAAGCCGGCGGCGAGGACGAGCAGGGCGGCGTTGGCGACGAAGTAGTACTCGTGCCAGGCGTAGAGCAGCGGGAAGATGAACTGCGCGAGGAAGAACAGACCGAGGCAACCCAGCGCCGCCCAGCGCCACCGGCCGCCGAACAGCGCGGCGACCGCGGCCGTGGCGACGGCCACCGGCGCCGTGAGGATGCCGTGGCTCCAGAAGTTGAACATGTCGTGCCAGGCCTTGGGCGAGAAGCGCAGGTCGAAGAGCCCGAAGCCGAAGTTGAACGCCGCCATGCCGCCGGACGCGAGGAAGGCTCCGCTGACGTTCTGCGCCTTCACGGCGTCGGCGTACCGCGTCCACGCCACGGTGGCGAGGAAGGGCACCACGACGCAGCCCAGCCCGCGGGCGAGCACGACGAGCACCGGCCGCCAGGAGCCGGCGCGTCCGCGCCAGGCGCGCAGGAGCAGCCAGGCGCCCCAGCCGGCGGCGGGGATGAGGTAGAGGATGAACGTCGTGACCTTGACGGTGCCGGCGCCGGCGCCGGCGAGGTTGGCCAGCAGGATCCAGCCGGGGCGGCGGGTGTGCATCGCCTCGCCGAAGGCGGCGACGAACCACAGCGCGAACAGCAGCGCCATGGTCTCGATCAGGAAGGCGCGCGCGTAGAAGACCAGCAGCGGGCAGGTGAGCACCAGCGCGACCAGCAGCGCGCGCTGTGCCGGCGGCAGGCCGAAGCGGCGGAGCAGGAGCCAGACGGCCGGGAGCGCCAGCACGAGGCTGGTGAGCGACACGGCCCGGGCCGCCTGCGTGAGCGGCCAGCCGGTGGCGTCGCTGGTCCACACGGCGCACCACTGGTAGAGCGGAAACTCCATCGGGATCGACCACGGCTTGCCGAGGACGGGCGTGGGGTAGGCGAGCGAGAAGTCGCGGTCGTGCTGGATCCAGTAGGCGGACACGGCGGTCTGCGCCTGGCGGAACTCGCAGCCGGGCAGGTTGCCGTTGGTCCAGCCGCGCGTGACGGCCCAGCCGAACCAGCCGAAGGCGGCGGCCAGGAGCAAGACGGCGAGCCAGTTTTCCCAACGGGGGGAGCGGTGGACGGCGGCAGGCGCTGACATCGGAATGAAACCGGGCTATTCGTGGATGAGCACGACCTCGCGGGCGAGCGCGACGTGCTGCGGGAGAACCTTGCGGTGGTCGTAGGCGCGCAGGACCTTGGAGTAGGCGGTTGGCGTGAGCGATTTGCCGCTGCGTTCCTTGGCCAGGCAGGTGCGCATCATGCGTGAGAGGCCCTCGACCTCGCCGGGTTTCACGAGGTAGGCCTCGGCGCGCTGGCGCACCATCTCCGGGATGCCGTGGACGTCCGTTGTGACGATCGGAGTGCGGAACGCCATCGCCTCCATCACCACGCGCGGGAACGACTCCTCGTAGCTGGTGCAGACGAAGAGGTCGGCGAGGAGGAAGAAGTCGTAGGCCTCGCGCGTCTCGGGGACCAGCGTGAGGTTCGCGAGGCCGAGCTGCTTGATGTCGGCGGTGAGCCAGTCGAGGTAGATGCCCTGGCGCGCGCCGACGAGGACGAAGCGGACAGGGCGGCCGTCGTCGCGGTGGTGGCGGTTGAAGTGGTCGACGGCGCGGATGAAGACGTGCTGGCCCTTGCGTTCGCAGACGGTGCCGATGTTGGCGACGATCACCTCGTCGTCGCGGAAACCGTGTTTGCGGCGCAGCGCGGCGCGGGTGTGCGCGGCCTTGAACGCCTCCATGCCGGCGAGATCGATCCAGCTGCGCACGATGCGGAAGGTGTCGCGGCGGTTGTGGTCCTCGTAGTAGGCGCGGGTGGCGTCGCAGAGGAAGAGCGTGCGGTCGGCGATCGCGAGCGCCGCCTCGGCCACGCGGTGCATCGGCCGCAGGAGCATGCGCTCGTAGAAACGATAGGTCGAGGTGCTCTCGTGGATGTAGTAGAGCGAGGGCTTGCCCGCCTGCTTGGCGAGATGGATGCCCCAGAAGCCGACGAGGGTGTTGCAGACGACGAGGTCGATCCGGTCGAACGGCAACGTGGCGCGCAGCGCGGCCAGGCGCTCGTGGAACTGCGTCTCGTTCTCCGCCGAGTAGAACTGGGGGCGGTCGACGAGGCGGATCTCGGCGCCAAGCTCCTCGTAGCGGTGGCGGATCGGCCCCTCCTCGTTGGAGATGACGGTGATCGCGAAGCCCGCCTCGCGCACGAGGTGCGTGGCGTACTCGAGCAGGAAGAGCGGCGCGCCCTCGAGGTTGAGATTGTGCGTGATCAGCAGCACGTGCAGGCGGCTGGCGCGGTCGGTGTGGCCGCAGACGGCGCCGCGGCAGCGCGGGCGCAGCTGGCCATCGAGCTGGAGGTGGCGGCTGAAATACGGGTCGCGCGGCGAGGGGTAGCGGCGGACGAACGCGATGTGCTCGGCCTCGTCGAAGGTGACGCCGCGCGTGGCGCTGCCCCAGTGCATGAGCTTGGCCTGGGGTGTGTACACGCAGCGCCAGCCGGCGGCGACGGCGCGCAGGCAGTAGTCGACGTCGTTGTAGGAGACGCTGAAGTCCTTTTCGTCGAAGCCACCAAGTTTCCGGTACAGCTCGGTGCGCGTCATCAGGCACGCGCCGGTGACGGCGGAGACCTCGCGGGCGACGGAGTGCCAGATCACCGGCGTCTCGCGCTCATTCGCCTTCACGAGCGGCGTATCGGCGAGACCTTCGTGCGGGCCGATGACGATGCCGGTGTGGTTGAGCGTCTTCTCCGGGTAGAGGAGCTTCGCACCGACGACGCCCACATCGGGCTGCGAGAACCAGCCGACCATCTCCTCGAGCCAGCCGGGTTCCAGGGCGTTGACGTCGTTGTTGAGGTGCAGGACCAGCGGCGTGTCGATGTGCGGCAGCGCGAGGTTGACCAAGTGCGAGTAGTTGAATGGCGCGTGGACGTCGGCCGGGCGGCCGACGGTGCACTTCAGGTCGGTGCGCTGGACGATCTGCGCGAGGTACCGGGTGGCGTCGGCGTCGCGCGAGTGGTCGTCGACGATGACCAGCTTCACGAAGCGCCAGTCGACGGTCTCCTCGAGCAGCTCGATGCACTCCTGCAGGAGGTGGAGGCGGTCGCGTGTCGGGATGACGATGGTGACCGGGTTGGCGGCGAGCAGCTTCGCGTCCCAGCGGAGCTGGTGGAGATTGAGCCGGCGGTGGTGCGCGGCCTCGGGCAGGAACGGTGCGGCGGCGAGTCCGCGGCGCTGCATGGCCTCCTCGAGGGCGCGGCGCGATTGCTCGACGGCTGGCGCCGCGAGGTCCGTGGTCTCTGGGCGGTCGGCGGCGGCGTGGTGGCAGACGAACGGCAGGTGCGCGACCTGCGCGGGCGTGAGCGTGTCGCCGAGGCGGAGCAGGAGGTCGAACCACGGGATATCCGGATACTCGGCCCGGAAGGAACCGAGCGCGACGAAGCGTTCGCGGCGGACGAGGCTGAGCTGTCCGGGGAAGAGGCCGGAAAGCGCGAGCGCGGGGCTCCAGTCCGGCTTGAAGGCGGGGGCGCTGCGGCGTCCGGCGGCGTCCATCCGGTCCTCGTCGGTGTAGGCGAGCTCGAGGTCGGGCTGTTTCGCGAGAGCCTCGGCGGCGTGGAGGAGGGCGTCGGGCGAGAGGCGGGAGTCGCCGGGCAGGAGCGCGAGGTGTGTGGCGGCGGAATCGTGCGCGGCGGCGTTGAGCGCGCGGAGGCGGTCGGCGCCGCCGGTGTGGACGATGGCTTGAGCACGCGGCTCGGCCGCGAGCACGGCGGCGAACTCGGGTTGCGGTGCGCCGCCAAGGACGAGACGCGCCTCCCAGTTCGGGTAGAGCTGGGCGGTGAGCGAGGCGACGAGCTGCTTGAGCGGCTCGCCGCGACAGCCGGTGCCGTCGACCAGCAGGAGGAAACGCGGGCCGGTGGACTGGAGCGAGGTCGCGGACGTGCGCATCGACGCCAGCAGGCGCGGAGCGAGACGGTTGGCGTGTTGCCAGGCGGCGTAGGGATCGGTCGCCGGCGGGACGCGATCGGCGAGATCGACGGGCGCATCGCGGTGGAAGTACTCGCGCGTGAGCTTGGCGGCGGCCCAGAGCGGCTTGAGCGGACCGACCGGCACGCCGCGGCGGCGGGCGGCGGCGTGGAGCGCGCGGCCGGTTTCCAGGAGGAGCTTGTGGGAGAATTCGGGCAGCGGGCGCTCCTGCTGCGCGCAGGTCTTCTGGTAGACGCGGCGGACCCAGACCAGGTGGCGCGAGCCGTCGGCGAGCTCGGCGAAGATTTTGATGCAGACCGGATTCGGCGCGTCCTCCTCGAGGTCGAGCATGCCGAAGAACTGCGAGTTCCGGGCGTACGGGTGACCGGGGAACATCTCGCCGGCTTCGGGGCGTTCGCGGAACTCGTGCTGGATGGTGTTCTCGACGTTCGGATGCGTGCTGCCGAAGAGACGCGTGATGCGCTGGTCCTTGTGGATGAGCCAGCCCTCGAGGCGGATCTTGCCGAACTGCGTGCCGGCGACGCGCAGCGGATTCTCGAGCGCGCCGTAGAAGGGCGGGTTGGGCAACGTGTCGAGCGAGATGGCGGCGGCGGCTTCGATCAGGCGGTCGGCGGTGGGCGCGAGATCGGCGGCGGGATCGGCGCGGCGCGCCTGGAGGAGCTCGCGCCAGATCGCGGGGACCATCTCGACGTCGAGCGGCGGCGGTTGTGTGGGGCCGGAGCGGACCTCGATGGGCGTGCGCCAGATCTCGACCCAGTTGTGGCCGGCGTCGAGGAGTTCGAGGCGGAGCTCGGTGGCACCGAGCGGCGGGGTGACCTGGAGGATGAAGCCCGCGTGCGGCAGCCCGACCCGACCGCGGTGGCATTTCTCCATGTGTTCGTGCGGCAGGCCGAAGACGCCGAGGTAGGCGCGGCCGCCGATCACGGCGCGGATGTCGGAGAAGACCGCCTCCGTTTTGGCGAGGAACCACCCGGCGATCCAGGTGGGTTTGCCGTCGAAGACCCACTGGGTGGGCTGTTCGACGTCGAAGATGTAGGCGTGGTTCTCGTTCATGCCGGCCGGCGAAAGGCCCGACTATCAAGACGGGTGCCGGATCCGGTGCAAGCGCGGGGCGGCCCGGGGCCGTGGCCCCGAATCCGCAGGACGGACTCGTCCTGCGCCGGTTCCTGGGGGACGGGTCGTCGCCCGGGCGTCGCCGCGGGGCCACCTCAGCGCGGTGGCCTGCAGCACTCGCCATCCCTGCGCCCGCCCCGGCTGAGTCGTGATGCCCGGGGCTGCGCCCCCGCTAGTCGCGCTTCTTGCTGGCTTGGTTGACCAGCAGGCGGAGGTTGTCGACGGCGTTGCGGACGTATTGCTCGGGCCCGGTCAGGCCAAAGACCCAGAGCTGACGGTCGAGCCAGACGAACAGCTGGTACTCGGTGAGCGTCGGGGCTCCGGAGCGATTGTAGCGGAAGAGAATTTCCCGGGTGGGCGAGTCGAGGATGCCGAAGCCGTTCGGATCATCGATCGAGTTGCTTTCGTTGAGGATGGTGAACCCGTCGGGATGCTCGAGTCCGCGGCCCTCGGTGTAGCGAGCCCAGCTGTTGGCTGAAGTGTCGGGCAGCAGTTGGTCGCGTTCAAAGACCGAGACGCCCAAGATCAGCGGGGTGCCGGGTTTCGCGCGGAAGGCGAGGGCATAGGGACTGTCGATCGTCGCATCATTGACCCATTGGTACGGCAGGTCCGTGACCAGCCGGAGCCCGGGGACGGAGAGATGCCCCTGGGTCACCGGGTAGTTGTCGAAGGTGGTCTCGACGATGCGGTAGGCCGGTTTCAGTCCGCCCTTGGCGGGCCAGCCGATCGGTTTGAGCTTCTCGGAGTCGGGCGCCGGAGCGGTCGGAGCCGCGGTGGCGGCGAGGAGGCCGCCCAGGAGGGCGGCAACCAGCAGCGCAGCGCGCGAGCAGCGCCGGAGGGCGGAAATGGTGTCGGGTCGCATGTGGGGCGGGCGGGGGCTCAGTTTTGGGCGGCGGCCAGCGCGGCATCGAATTCCGCCTCGTTGGCGTATTCGGTGTAGCCGGAGCGGCTCAGCTCGCGGAAGTCGCTCACGATGACCGGCTGCACGGTCTTGAAGCGGGTGTTGAAACCCCAAACCCGGACGGGCGGATTGTAGACGTTGTTGCTGCCCCAAAGGCTGGCGTCGACGGTGCTTTGGAAGAAGCTGAGCATGGCGCCGCGGTAGGCGAAGGGGACACCGTTCCAATTCTCCAGAAAACGCGGGAAGTTCTCGAAGCCACCGCTGTATCTGGCGTTCGCGCGGTCGTTGGTCGGTACACTGCCGGTCAGGAATGCCGCCGAGACCTCGGTGGGGGTTGCCGTGCGGTTTGAAAGATCCGCATTGCTTTTGCTGTCATTCCACGAGGTGGAGAGGACGGTGATGCTGTCGCCGGCGAGCGCGGCGGAGAGTTCGCCCTTTTCGGGGGTTCCCACGGCTTTGGCGGTCGCTTCGGTGACGGTGTTGTTGCTGCCCAACGAGGGGATGACCCCGTCGGCATTGAAATTGCCCTTGGTGTACAGTGCGGTGTCGGCGCCGGCGGTGAAGGTGCCGATTGTCCCGACGCGGGGCAGCACTGCGGCATTGACCATGCGGACACCGGAGGTGGTGGGGCTCGCGGTCTCAACGAAGATCACGCCGTTCCACTCGGCGGCGCTGAAACCCTTGATTGCCTTGGACTGATCGGCGGTGGACAGCGCTGTGCGCAGGACGCCAAGATCGACGTCGTACATCGTGATGGCTGTTGCGCTGCGGCGCTTGTCTATCATCGTGGTGCGCGTCACCAACCCGGCCGGAAGGGTCACCTCCACGCGGTCGGCGGAGACGATCGATTCGCCATCGAGGCGGACGTAGGGGCCGGATCCGCTCTGGTATTTGTATGCTTTGATGGTGTTTCCGTTGGCGGTGATCACGATGCAGGCCTTGGTCGCGAGCTTGGCCGCCTCGCGGTCCTTTTCGTCGAGCGAAGGGGGCGTGCCGGAGGCGAAGGGGGTCGCTTTTTCGATGATGGAATGGCCGCCGTTCTGGAGTTCGTTGGCGGGAGTCGCGGGATCGTCCGGGATGAAGGGGCTGAAGCCCGGCGGATCGATGATTTCGGCGCCCATCGACCCGGTCATCACGCGCCCATCCCAGAGCTCACGCGCCCGGGCCTCGAAATTGGCGAGCCGACTGTCGATCCAGGTGCCGTTCTGATTCATGTCGATGAGCATGCCGCTTTCGTTCGAGAACTTGACGTAGTTAAGCCCGTCCTTGTTATCGATGCCCGCTTTGCGACCATGGAAAAGCGATCCTTGCGCGATGACGTCGCCGCAGAAGTTGAGGCCAGTATTGGACTGGACGTAGAGGTTGCGCATGCCGCTCACGCGCTCCGTGCAGTACATGAGGGGTCCGGGGGCGATCTCCAAGTCGCCGCGGGCCTTGCCGAGACCGTCGATCCAGCCGGCGGAGCGGATGCGGAGCAAGGCGCTGCCGTAGACGGTGGAGCTTTCGCCGTTGGGTCTGGTGGCGGTGGCCCGTGCGAACAGGCGCAGGCCGCGCGAGGTCACGGTCTGACCGCGGAGGGGATCGTTGGCGTTGGGCGGGATGACCTCGACGACCTGGCCGAAGACCCTGCCGCCGGCCAGAAGCAGCGAGGAGCGCACGACATTGGAGTTGGCGAAGATATCGATGGCGCCGCCTCCCGGGTTCTGGGGCGGGAGCATCAGCGGCTCGTTGCCGGGGAGCAGGGCGTCGTCGGCGAAGACGACGCGGTTGCTCAGGCGTGCGCGCAGATCGCCCGCGCCGTACTCGAGCAAGGCCTCGACGGCGTTGCGGGCCTCAAGCCAGCGCTCGTGGCGCAGGTTCAGGCGCTTCTGGGTGACCCCCAGGTTGATCAGCGAGAAGAGGATGATGCTGAGGACGATGGTGAAGACGATCGCGATGACGACCGCTGAACCGGACCGGGAGTTGCGTGTGTTCATGGTTTCAGCTGCGGCGGGTGACGATGAAATCGAAGGCGTTCTGGATGGCCGGGCGACGGAGGGACTGCGCCCGCACGGCGAGGGTGCCGGCGGTTTCGATCGAGATGGCGATATTCGTGTTGGCGGGATCGACCGCGACGGTGGTGAAGAGCTGGGATCCCGGTTGGGTGATCACGCGCTCGATGATCGGGGCGTTGGAGGTCTGGACTCCGCTGGCGGCAAACTCGGTGCGCATGATGGCACCGGAACCGGCGAGGTTGTAGATGACTTGGCGGCCGTCCCGGTAGTTGAGCGTGAGGGTGTTGCCGGCGTTCGTGATGCGCAGCGCCGACGCCGGCGCCGCATCCTTGGTCAGACGCTGGTTGAAATACCGGAAGTCCTGCACCGCGTAGAGCTTTCCGACACTGACTCCGTAGCTGTCGAGGGAGGCGACGAAGAAGGGGATGATCATCGCGATAAGGGCTCCGAAGATCGAGACTGCGACCAGGACCTCGACGAGGGTCATTCCTTGTTTGGGTGTTTTCATGAGGTAGGGGTGGCGGTGGAGACGCTGAGGGTCTGGGCGTTGGAGCGGGTGACCCGCAACACGCCGCTGCCGGCGGTACGGGCGTTGCCGCTGCCGACCGACCAGTTGTAGGCGAGGACGATGTTGCGGGCGGAGACGGGGTGGAAGGCGTCGGCGTTCGGCGCGGGGGTGACGTTGACGCGGAGGGTGATGGTCATGTCGTCACCGGCGAACGCCGGGGTGTTGCGGAAATCGAAGGGGGGCAGCGTGACCGTCGTGTTGTTGGTGAGCGGCGTACGGGTGAGCACGGTGTTGCCCAGTCCGGTGAACACCGTGGGGGTGGCATCGGCCCCGGAGATGTCCGTCCACGGGATCGACTTGAGGTTCTCCAGATAGGTCTGGGCGACCGTGAGGGCCGTTTCGCGGAGCAGGTTCTGTTCGGCGACGCGTTGAGAGAAGACGAGTCCGGAGACGATGGAGGCGACCCCGATGGCGAAGATTCCCATGCCAATCATGACCTCGATCAGGGTCATGCCGCGGGAGGCGCGGTGGCGATGGACTTCGGTCGGGGGCGGCACGACAGGTGCGGCGGTGGGGAACTTGCTCATGTCGAAGCATTCTAACGCACGAGTGGAGCGCGGTGCAGAGTCGTTGAAGCCTAGTTTAGCCTCTAAAAGCTCTAGGGACTATTACCTAGGGTGGGCGGGGTGTAATGCCCTATCAGACGCAGCCACCTGCTCAGGACAGGCAAGTGGCGTTGCAGGGAGCGGGTCGGGAAATCGCCCTGACCGGGCCTGCGGAGTTGCCCCCGGGGCAGTCCGGGTTTGGTGGCCTGTCCGGGGCGGATCCCGGCGCGCGATGGACCAAGCCTCTCGGGTTCGGGGACGATCCGATGGGCGGTGCCGCCCCGGGGCCGGATGTGCGGGGCCGCTGATTGCTCCAAGCGCGTCGCCGGGTTTCGTATCGGGCGTTTCCGAGAATTGGGTTGCCACTCAAATTGGCCGGGCGTTTCGTTCCCCCCTTTCTCAACTCCAACAACCTAATCTGCACTGCCATGGCTGAACTCGTGGGCAATCTTTTGGTGGGTCAATCCGGCGGACCGACCGCGGTCATCAACGCCAGCGTCGCCGG
>JAEXPG010000418.1 GCA_023447015.1 Verrucomicrobiota bacterium | reverse complement strand
GGTCGGTCGGGCCGAACCGGTCGAGGGTGGCGGCGAGCTGCGCGGGGCCGATGCCATAGACCTCGATGTCGAAATCCTTCGCGGTGCGGCCGGCGAGCCAATCGCGCACGCAGCCGCCGACCAGCAGCGGGCGCCCGACGGTGCGCACGGTCTGCAGCGCGGCGAGGAGCGGTGCGGGAAGGGCGGGGGGCGGGAGCGGGGTGGAGTCGGAGGACACGGGGAGCGGGAACGGCCCCACCTTGGCCGCAGGGGCCGGCGGGGACCAGCACAGTTCAGGGGCGCCGCGGCCGCAGGGCGAGGCCGATGGCGATCCAGCCGGCCAGCAGGCAGAGGCCGCCGAGCGGTGTGAGCGGGCCGAGCCAGCGCGGCGCGCCGAGCGCGAGGGCGTAAAGCGATCCTGAAAACAACACGATGCCGGCGGCGAAGAGATCACCGGCGCGGCCGAGGCGGCGGGCAACGGCGTCGGCCTCGCGTCGCAGATACAGCGCGAGCGCCAGCAGGACCACGGCGTGGATCAGATGGTAGTGCACGGCGGTCTGCCAGGCCTCGAGCCGGCCGCGCGTTTCGAGGAGGGGGCGCAGGGCATGGGCGCCGAGCGCTCCGGATACGACGCCGGTGAAGCCGGCCGTGCATGCAAAGACGATTGATCTTCCGAGGGGAGTGGACATAGGTGGCGCCGTGTCGTCGGCCCGGATTCCGGGCGTGCGGTGAGCATGTTCGGGGAACCGAGGCCGGCACAAGGCAGTCTTGGACCGTCGCAGTACCATCACTTTCGCGGCCGCCGGGCCGCGTCCGACAGAACCACAAACTAACAAGCTACTATCATGAAGAAAACCATCGCCCTGTGCGCCGCCCTCCTTGTCAGCGGTGCGGCCTTTGCAGCCGACGAAGAGTCCACGTACGCCATCACGTTGGATTTCCCCTATGTCTCCAAGTACGTGTTCCGCGGCACCCAGATCGCGCGGGACTCGCTGCAGCCCTCTGTCGAGGTGTCGACCAGCGGCCTGTATCTCGGCGTCTGGGGCAACGTCCCGCTGCGCCACGAGGATGACGGCGGCGCATCCAAGGAGCTCGACGTCTATGTCGGCTACACGCCGAAGCTGACCGAGAACCTCTCCGCCGACGTGGGCGTCACCTATTACACCTATCCGCGTTACGACGGGGATGGCGCCGACGATTCCACCGAGGTCTTCGCGGGCCTGAATCTCGTGCTGGGCAACTTCACCCCGTCGGGCTACATCTACCGCGACATCGACCTCGACACCACGACGCTGCAGAGCGCGGTCGGCTACAGCTTCCCGCTCAAGAGCCTCGGCACCTCGCTCGACTTCAATGTCACCTTCGGCGTGGTCATCCCGGATGAGGGCGAGACCTATTGCTACTATGCGGCCGGCGTGAACGTGCCGTACAAGCTGTCGGACACGGTGAAGCTCAATCTCGGCCTCACCTACACCGAGAACGATCTCGACCACGGCAAGGACCCCGGTCTCTGGGGCACCGCCGGCATCACCGCCAGCTTCTGAGCCCCGGCGCTCCGACCGTCTTTTCCGCGAGCCCGCCCCCGCCAGGGGCGGGTTTGTGTTTCCCAGCCCGGCGAAAGCCATTGTGCGAAGTTTCCGACAAAACCGTTGACAAGTCCGTCGCGCCCGCGATTTCCTCCGCCCCTTTTCCGTTCATGAAGACCTTTCTCGCCAAGAAGGAGACCGTCCAGCCCAAGTGGTATCTCATCGATGCCGAGGGCCAAGTTTTGGGCCGTCTCGCCGTCAAAGCCGCCAACATCATCCGCGGCCGCAACAAGCCGACCTACACCCCGCATGTCGACACGGGCGACTACGTTGTGATCGTCAATGCCGAGAAGATCGTCCTCACCGGCAAGAAGGAGGATCAGAAGACCTACATGTCGTTCTCCGGCTTCGTCGGCGGTCATCACACCCGCACGGTGCCGCAGATGCGCGCCAAGCGCCCCGAGTTCCTCATCGAGCACGCCGTCAAGGGCATGCTCCCCAAGAATCGTCTCGCCGACAAGATGCTCACCAAGCTGCGCGTCTTCGCCGGCCCGGAGCACGATCACACGGCTCAGAACCCCGAGAAGATCAGCCTCTAAACCGCACGCCATGTCCGCTGAATCCACCATTTTCCTCGGCACCGGCCGCCGCAAGACCGCCACCGCCCGCGTCCGCCTCCAGAGCGGCACCGGCAAGATCGTCGTGAACGACCGCGAGGTTGAGAAGTACTTCACCACCGAGGCGCTCCTCCGCAACGCCACCGCCCCGCTCATCACCGTCGAGCTGCGCGACAAGGTCGACGTAGCCGCCAACGTTACCGGCAGCGGCCCCAACGGCCAGGCCGGCGCCGTCGCCCACGGCATCGCCCGTGCGCTCCAGAAGATGAACGCCGAGCTCCGCCCCGCCCTCAAGAAGGCCGGGCACATGACCCGCGATCCCCGCGAGAAAGAGCGCAAGAAGGCCGGCCAGCCCGGCGCCCGCAAGCGCTTCCAGTTCTCGAAGCGCTGATCCGCTCCGCCAAGTTTTTCCCCGAAGGCCGTCTCCCTGCGAGACGGCCTTTTTGTTTCCCGTGCCGCCGCGTGTTTGTCGGTGCGGATTGTTCACGCGATCGGAGACCTCCGGCGGCGGCCGGGCGGGGTTGGACCTGCGACGGCGGCGCGGCCGCTTCGGCGGGTTGGGTGTGTCACCGGTTCATGAACACTGGATGACCGCGGCGGCCGGTGCCGGCCCGGCCCGACGGGGAGTCGACCGCACCGGCCTCCCCTGCGGGCGAGGCGCGCCGAGCTTGCTTTGGGCGGCGGATTTGCCGCGCAAGTCGAAAAACACTTGCACGCCGCGCGCGAATCGCGATGCCTTCCACCGTCACTCCGCTGCCGGGCGGCCCCACCCCGGGGTCGGCGCCGCGGATAACCATAAACTAAGCACACCCTCCTCGTTCCCAAATCATGATCAAATTCCCGAACAAGATCCTCTTCGTCGGCTTCGGCGCTGTCGCGGAGTGCACGCTTCCGATTCTGTTCAAGCACCTCAAGGTCGCACCACAGAACGTGACGGTGATGGACTTCGAGGATCGTTCAGGGAAGTTGAAGAAGTGGACGGCCAAGGGCGTGCGGTTCGTGCGCGACCGCGTGACCGAGGAGAATCTCGGCCGGCTCCTCGGCGCGCATCTCTCCGCGGGCGACCTGCTCATCGACGTGGCGTGGAACATCGCCGCCGAGGACATCCTGCAATGGTGCCACGACAACGGGGTGCTCTACATCAACACCTCCGTCGAGCTGTGGGATCCCTACAGCACCGGCAACCACCCGACTGAGAAGACCCTCTATTTCCGCCACATGGCCATCCGCCGGATGGTGGCGAAGTGGAAAACCAAGGGCCCGACCGCCGTCCTCGAGCACGGCGCCAACCCCGGCCTGATCTCGCATTTCACCAAGCAGGGCCTGCTCGACATTGCCGCGGCCTCGCTCGCCGCCAAGAAGCTCAAGGCCAAGGATGCCGAGCTCGTCGCCGAGCTCGCGCGGACGCAGCAGTTCAACCTCCTTGCCCGCAAGCTGGGCGTGAAGGTCATCCACGTCTCCGAGCGCGACACCCAGGTCTGCGAGCGGCCCAAGCTGGTCGACGAGTTCGTCAACACCTGGTCGATCGAGGGCTTCCGCGAGGAGGGCATCACCACCGCCGAGCTGGGCTGGGGCACGCACGAGAAGACGCTCCCCGAGTACGCCTACCAGCACAAGACCGGCCCGAAGAACCAGATCTGCCTCGCGCGCATGGGCATGAACACCTGGGTCCGCACCTGGGTGCCCAACTATTCGATCCAGGGCATGGTCATCCGCCACGGCGAAGCCTTCACCATCTCCGACAAGCTCACCGTCTGGGAGAAGAACAAGGCCGTCTATCGCCCGACCGTCCACTACGCCTACTGCCCGTGCGACGCCGCCATCGCTTCGCTCAACGAGCTCCGTGGCTACAACTACGAGCTGCAGGACAAGCTCCGCATCATGAGCGACGAGATCACCACCGGGGAGGACATCCTCGGCGCGTTGATCATGGGCCACAGCTACAACTCCTGGTGGACCGGCAGCAATCTCAGCATCCAGGAATCCCGCCGCCTCGTCCCGCACCAGAATGCCACGACGATGCAGGTCGCCTGCTCCATCACCGCCGCGGTCTGCTGGATGATCGAGAACCCCGCCGAGGGCATCCTCGTCCCCGACGATCTCCCGCACGAGTATGTCCTTGGCGTCGCCAGGCCCTACCTCGGCAAGGTCATCTCCACGCCGTCCGACTGGACGCCGCTGCGCGACTACACGCCGGCGTTCAAGGGCGCCCACAAGCCCGACATGGACTTCCGGGACCCGTGGCAGTTCAAGAACTTCCTCGTCAAGGCCGGAGACTGAAAACGTCGTCCAGTACGCCACGTGTGACCCGGAGCGCCGCGCTTGCGGCGCTGCCGGGTTTTCGTTTTTTCGAAACTCTTTTCCGCTGATACCAAATCCATGATCTCGAAGGCCCAACTCCAGAAGCTCGCCCAGGAACACGGCACCCCTCTCTTCATCGTCGACCACGACGAACTCCGGAAGAACTACCGGACGTTCAAGCGCTACCTGCCCCGTGTGCAGGCCTACTTCGCCGTGAAGGCCAACTCGCTGCCTGAGATCGTGCAGACGCTCTTCAAGGAGGGCGCCAGCTTCGACGTCGCCTCGATGCCCGAGTTCGAGACCGTGTACCAGAACATCAAGGGCATGCCGGCCAAGCAGCGGCAGGACTGGATCTGGGACA
>JAEXPG010000393.1 GCA_023447015.1 Verrucomicrobiota bacterium | reverse complement strand
TGCCCGTCGTCGAAAAGATCACACCGGCGATCGAGGCCATGGCCGGCGGCACCACCAGCGAGACCGCCACCGGCGGCATGATCACCAAGATCACCGCGGCCAAGCTCGCCACGCGCTCCGGCTGCGGCGTCTTCATCGCCGCCGGCGACGAACCCGACATCCTCCCCCGCCTCTTCGCCGGCCGCGGCCCGGGCACGTTCTTCGTCCCCAGCGGCCTGCCGCTCGAATCCCGCAAGCTCTGGCTGGCCTACTTCCAGCGCCCGCACGGCACCATCCACCTCAACGCCAACGCCGTGCCCGTCCTGCGCGACCAGGGCCGCAGCCTGCTCGCCGTCGGCGTCACCGGCGTGTCCGGCGACTTCGTCGCCGGCGAGGTCGTCAACATCGCCGGCCCCGACGCCGCCATCATCGCCCGCGGCGAAACCGCCTTCGGCAGCGAGCAGCTCGTCGCCCTCGCCGGCAAGCACGGCGACGAGGTCCGCGCCCTGTACCCGAACCGCAAGCACCTCGAAGTCGTCCACCGCAACGACATGGTGCTGCTCTGAAGCTAAGCGAAGCAGTTGGGCGCAGCGGGCACAGAGATAAGGCAGGAGAGCACAGAGAGTTCGGAGGAAAACTCGCCTGCAGAGACCTCACCGGCTGGGTGGCCACCCCGATCCCGGGTTCTTCAACACCAAGTTCCTCTCTGTGCCCTCCGTCCGTCTCTTCTCTGCCTCTGTGACCTGCCCGAACTGCCGTCTCCAGGCGGAAGCCCCGCCGGGCGCAGGCAACAAAAAGCCCCCCGGCTTGTGGCCGGAGGGCAAAGGGTTCGCGAACAGGCGCCGCCGCTTACTTCTTGGTGGCGCGCTTGAACTTCGAGGTGAACTTCTCGACCCGGCCGGCGGTGTCGACCAGGCGCTTCTCGCCGGTGTAGGCGGGATGCGAGTCGGACGTCACGTCGCGGAGCACCAGATAGTATTCCTCGCCGTCGATGGTCTCCTTGCGCTGGGACTTCATCGTCGACTTGGTGAGGTGCTTGTGCCCGGTGGAAACGTCCACGAAGCAGACGTTGTTGAGCGTAGGATGACCTTCGGGTTTCACGGCGAAAATTCTCGGGGTTGAATCAACCTTGGCGCGCCTTGTAGCGCGGGTCGGTCTTGTTGATGACGTTGAGACGGCCGCGACGGCGCACGACTTGGCAGTCGGGATGACGCTTCTTCGCTGACTTCAGGGACGAGACAACTTTCATAGGAAGCCGCCGAAGACACCGAACACCCCCGGCACTGTCAACCCCTGTTTTCCAGATTTGGGCCCTCTCGCCAGTCCCCCGCCCCAAAGAGCGGAAACACCACCCGCCGCCAGGTTCATCCGCCAACCACCCACGATCGCCCCGACCGCCAGGAACCGCCGCAGGGCGACTCGCTGGGCGGATCCGCCGCCCCCGTACCGGCTCCGGCCCCGCACTTGCCACCCGGCCGCCGCCCGCGCTATCAACCCGCCCATGTCCGCCGCCCTCGCCGACCTCGTCGCCCACTGTCACAAGCGCCTCGGGCTCCCCGGCTTCCCCGACTTTCCCGGCTCCCTCAACGGCCTCCAGCTCGAGAACAGCGGCACCGTCACCCGCATCGGCGCCGCCGTCGACGCCGGCCTGCACACCTTCCGCGCCGCCGCGGCCGCCGGCGTCGACTTCCTGGTCGTCCACCACGGGATGTTCTGGGACGGCGCCCGCCCCGTCGTCGGCGCCCAACGCGAGCGCCTCGAGGTCGCCTTCGACGCCAACCTCGCGGTCTACTCCGCCCACCTCCCGCTCGACGCCCATCCCGAGCTCGGCAACAACGCCCTGCTGGCCCGCGCGCTCGCACTGTCACCACTCCGCGGATTCCTCCCGCACCAGGCCCGCGACATCGGGCTGGTCGCCGCCGCGCCGGCCGACCGCGCCGCGCTCCGGAGCAGGCTCGAGCAGCTCTTCCCCGGCGGCGTCACCGCGCTCGAGTTCGGCTCCGCGCAGCCGCGCGAGGTCGCACTGCTCACCGGCAGCGGCATGAGCGCGCTCGATTCGCTCGCCCCCGCCGGCATCGACACCCTCGTCACCGGCGAGCTCAAGCAGTCCGTCTACAACCGCGCCCAGGAGGAGCGCCTCAACCTCTACCTCTGCGGCCACTACGCCACCGAGACCTTCGGCGTGCAGGCGCTCGCCGCCGAGCTCGCCACCCGCTTCGACCTGCCCTGGACGTTCCTGCCGAGCGACTGCCCGCTGTAGTCCGGGCCGCACCGCCGCCTTGCCTCCACGCCACCGCGCCCTCACTACTCGCCCCATGAAGAAGCTCGCCATCCTCAACGGCCCCAACCTCGACCGCCTCGGCAAACGCGAACCCGCGGTCTATGGCAGCGCCACGCTGGCCGACCTCGAGCGCGACCTGCGCGCCGCGTTCGCCGGCCGGGCCGTCGAGCTGGAGTTCTTCCAGAGCAACCACGAGGGCGCGCTCATCGACCGCATCGCCTCGCTGGCCGACCGCAAGTTCGACGGCTTCATCATCAACCCGGGCGGCCTCACCCACACCAGCGTCGCCCTGCGCGACTCGATCGCCGGTTCCGGCCTGCCCGCCGTCGAGGTCCATATTTCCAACGTCCATGCCCGCGAGGAATTCCGCCACAAGTCCGTGACCGCCGGCGTCTGCGTCGGCGTGATCGCCGGCCTCGGCCTGCCCGGCTACCGTGCGGCGCTCGAGTTCCTCGCCGCCCGCGGCTGACCAAGCGGGCCCGCGGCGGCCGTTGCCCCCTCGGTTGCACGCCCTCGACCGCGGCGGCCCGCCCCACGGAGCCGCGATTGCTCCTTCCGCCGCCCCAGGCCAGCGCGCCACCCGGAACTGAATGAATCCCGTCGAACCGGAAGAGTCCTCGCCTCCGCCCTCCTCGGGCGGCACAGCCTCGTGGTTCGTCTGCCACACGAAGCCGCGTTGCGAGAAGAAGTTCGCCGCGCTCCTCACGCGGGAGGAATGCCGGCACAGCCTGCCGCTGGTCGCCTCCGAACGCCGCTACGGCAACCGGATCCGGCGATTCACCAAGCCGCTCTTTCCCGGCTACGTCTTCACGCAGGTCGAGCCCCTGCGCCGCAACCGGCTCTACCAACAGGACCTCCTCGTCCGACTCATCACGGTGCCCGACGAGGCGGCGTTCCTCGCCCAGCTCGCCGCTGTCGAGGCACTCGCGGCGTCCGGCCTGGCGGCCTCCCTGCATCCCCTTCTCAAGCACGGCGCCCGCGTGCGGATCGTCAGCGGCCCGCTTCGGGGCGTCGAGGGCATGGTCGAGAACCCGCGCTCCCCCAAGGGCGTCGTCATTGCGATGGACGTTCTCCAGCAGGGCGTCCTCGTCGCCGTCCCGCTTGCCGACCTGAAACTGCTGCCCGGTTGACCCGCGCCGGCGCTGGCGAGCCGGCCGGGCGCCCCGTGCCGAAGCGCCCCTGCTCGGCCCGCGGAAAGTAGGTTGAAAAGCGCCCCGTGGCGCCCA
>JAEXPG010000366.1 GCA_023447015.1 Verrucomicrobiota bacterium | reverse complement strand
TCGAGCGTGAGGATGGCGGCGCGCGGGAAGGGCGAGGGGTAGAAGGCGCTGGCGGCGTGGGCCTCGTGGTGCGAGGCGAAGTGGATTTTCCCGGTGGCGTCGCAGCCCGCGGCGCGGAGGGCGTCCTCGATCTCGAGCGGTATCCAGAGCTTGCGGCGAACCCAGTCGGGCACGGCGGCGGCGAAGGCGCGGAAACCGCCCGGGGCCACGGCGAAGGCGGTGCGGAGAACCCGCTCGAACTTCTGGAGCGGCTTCTCGTAGTAGACGACGGCGTCCGGCGGGCCGCCGGCCTGGGCGAGGCACCACGCCACGGCGTGCTGCGGGAACGAGGCGTCGTGCTTGATTCGGGTGAAGCGCTCCTCCTGCGCGGCCGCGACGATCCGGCCGTCCTCAACGAGGGCGGCGGCGGAGTCGTGGTAGTAGGCGCTGAGGCCGAGGATGCGCATGGACGGAAGACGGAGGACGGAGGACGGAGGACGGAGGGCGGAGGACGGAGGACGGAGGGTGGAATCACTTAGTCCCACCGATGGGCACGGATGGGGGTGTTGGGTGAGGATGTGTTGTGCGGCAGTAGGACGGTTGGCGTCGGCGTTCAGAACTGGCGGTTGAAATGGGTGGGGCCGGGGGCGGGCGGCAGTGGTTCCCAATAGGACGTGCGGCTTGGATCGGGTTTTCGCTGGAGCGGGTCCCGGCGCAGCACGGCGAGCAGCAGGCGACCGGGGACGAAGATCAGGAGAAAGAGGAGCCCGAGGACCAACCAGGTGAAGGCGGCGGCCACGATGCGCCCGAAGCGCTCAAGCACAGCTTGGATCGGCGCGAACAGACGTGGGGCGAACAGGGCGAGGCCGAGGAGTGTGGTCGCGAAGAGGAACAGCCCGAGGCTCAGCGGTGTGCGCCAACGCAGCCAGCCCAGAGCGGTGAGCGCGACGGCGACGGTGGGGCCGAGGAGGGTGCGGAGTGGGGGCATCGGAGCGGCGGTGAGCGGACGGCGGTGACGGGGGAAACTCAGAACGAGAACACGCGGGAGAACGAGAACGATTCTGCGGCGGAGGACGGCGGAGGACGGAGGACAGAGGACAGAGGACGGAGGACGGAGGACGGAAGACGGAGGACGGAAGACGGAAGTGCCAAGTGACAGGTGGGAAGGTGGCAGGTTGGGGGGGGAAGGGGAACCCCTCTGCGGTTCGGTGCGGGATCGCGAGGGGCGGATGGGCGGCAACCGGTCACTTGCGGGAGGCGTGTTTGGAGGCGATGCCGAGCCCGGGTCGTCTGCAAGCAGGCTCCTGTCTCATCTGCGGGAACCGCAGCCGCTGGCTGCGATACTCCTCCGGTCGCCTCAGCGCAGCTGCGGAAGCTGGTTCTTGCGGCAGCAAGGGGGCCGGCGCCGGGCAAAAAAAGAGGGAGGAGAGCGCCCCCGCGCTCTCCTCCCGGACCTAAACCACAGAACTAACTACTGAATCAGAACTCGAGGGTGTACCCGAGATTCCAGATGATCTTGGTCGGAACCTCGTAGCGGTGGGTGGCGACGGTCTCACCCGAAGCGGCGTACCAGCCGACGTATTCCGGAACCTTGGTGAGGTTCTTCACGTTGAGCTGGATGCGGTGGTCGTAGCCCCAGGCCTTGAACTTGTAGGCGGCGAACGTCTCCAGATAGAAGTCGCTCGGGTTGTAGCGCGTGAGGCCACCGGAGACATCCTGGTAGGCCTTGCTGGCCCACTGGAGGCCCATGCCGATCGAGAGACCGCTCACGGGACCTTCGGTGAAGGTGTACTTGCTCAGGATGGCGACCTGATCCTTCACGTGGCCCGTCGGGCGGCTGTCGATGTTGTTGTGGGCGTAGCTGAGCATCGCCTGCCAGTTCGCGGTCGGCTGGAAGACCAGGTCGGCCTCGAAGCCTTCGGACTTGTTGGCGGTCGAGTTCGGGACGAGGTCGCCGAGCTGGCCGTTGCGGTCCTGGAGGCTGTTGTAGGCGGCCGTGCGCTCCGCGGCGCTGGAGGCGTCCCAATCGATGTAACCGCCGGCGGCGGCCGGGATCTGGCCGGCGGGCCAGGGGGTGACGACGCCGTCGATGCCCGGGCGGTTCGCGGCGACGTTGGCGTTCCACGCGGCCTTCTTGCGGTTGATCGCGGAGGTGTCGCGGACGGCGCCGCCGGACTGCTTGATCTGGTAGGCGCTGACGGTGCCGCTGATCTTGCCGCCGAGGAGGTCGACCTTGATGCCGCCCTCGTAGCTCTTGCCGGTGACGGTGGGCATCTGCACGTCGAAGTCGTTCTTGTCCGTGGTCGGGAAGAGCGAGGTCGAGTGCACCGCGAAGACGGAGATGTCCTTGGTGATGTCGAACATCGCGCCGAACATCGGGGAGTTCTTCGACGCCTTGGTGATGTTCTCGGGCGAGCCGTGCTGGACCAGCTTGATGTTGGTGCGGTTGATCGCGGCGTTGAGCTTCAGGCGATCGTTGAGCGCGTACATCTGCCAGCTGGCGAAGTAGTAGTCGTTCGAGTTGTTCTCATCCGGCGTGGCGCCCACGTCGATGTAGTAGTCGGAGCCGGGGTCGCGCGAGACGGCGCTGGTGTCGACGCTCTCGCTGATCGGCATGTCGACGTACTGGTTCGAGAAGTAGCGGGTCGTGCCCTTCACGGAGTGGAACTTCTCCGTCCAGACGTTGGCGCCGGCGGTGAAGGTGTGCTTGAGCGGGCCGGTCTCGAGCTTGTAGACGCCGGTCACGCCGTAGGCGCGGTCGGCGTTGTTCCAGTCGCGGTAGTGGAAGGCCTTGCGGATCACTTCCTGGCCGGACTCGTTGGTCACCCAGCCGGTGCCGACGGCACCCTTCCACTGCGCCTTCTGGAGGTCGGTCAGCAGGGGGAGTTCGGCCGCGGTCGGGTTGGCGGTGGTGGCCCAGCCCATGTCCCACGAGGCGGCGGCGCCACCCATGCCGGCGGCGTCGTAGCCGTTGCTGTCGATGTTCTTGCGGTCCGCCTGCTGGTAGTAGGCGGTGACGCTGAAGTTCTCGCCGATCGACTGGGTGATGGTCCCGCGATACATCTTGGTATCGATGGAGCGCATGTTGAGCTTGTCGGCCCAGTTCCAGTTCCAGCCGATGTTGGGATGGACGACCTGGAGCGGGGTGCTGGCGCCGTTGGCGCCGTCGCGGAAGAAGTAGCCGAGGCCGGAGGGCTTCTCGCGATAGCCGTTCTCGGCGAGGAACTTGATCTCGGTGCCCTTCAGCGGCTGCCACGCGAGATTGATCTGCGTGTACTTCATCATGCCGTCGGAGTGCTCGCGCTGGTCGACGGTCTCGGCGCGGGCCGCGTTGACGCGGACGCCGAACTTGCCGCCGTTGCCGACTTCGCCGGTGTAGTTGGTGTCGATCGTGGCGCGATACTCGCCCTCGTTCTGGATCGAGGCGCCGATCACGGTGAAGTTGTCGGTGAAGTCGACGTCCTTCGTGATGGTGTTCATGATGCCGCCCGGGTACGAGAGACCGTAGAGCGGGGCGGCGGGACCCTTGACGACCTCGACGCGGGCGATGCCCTGCATGTCGACCGGGTCGTAGTTGCGGATGCCGTCGCGGATGCCCCAGTTCTGGATGTAGCCGCGGAACAGGAAGCTGTTGTAGGCCTGCTGAATGGCGTTGGACGAGTGGACGTCGGCGCCGCCGTTGACGAGGGCGGCGTTGTAGCGCTCGAGGTCGATCTGGGAGGTGGCGAGGATGTCCTGCGCGAGATCCTTGGTGAAGACCTGGATGTTCAGCGGGATGTCCTTGATCGCGGTGTTCGAGCGGGTACCGCCGATGGAGTTGGTGGCCTGGTAGCCGTGCGTCTGCTTGTCGGAGACGGTGAACGGCGAGAGGACAACGATCTCGGAGTCGGCGGTGGACGCGGCGGGTTTCTCGGCGGTCTCCGATTGGGCGGGCAGCGAAGCGGCCAGCACCAGCGGCAGAGCGGCGGCAACCCGCGGAAGGTTGCGGCGGAGGGCGGACTTTCTAGGGCTATTCATTTGTGTTGGGGTTAGGTCGGCGGTCGGGCTGGCGGCACAGGCGTTGGGTGGTCCGGTGTGGGTGGGTCGGTATCCGCGGTTGCGCCGTCAATCAGTCCGTCGAGTTTCTTCTGTGTACAGGGTTAGTAAGCACGGTCGCACCGCGGCTGCGCGATACGACTGGCGGCGAGGTGATGGGCGGCGCGGACCCGTCGCAAAAGAGGGCGGGCTCTTTCGTTTGAAGATCGGACTCTGGCGTTAGAGCGCGCCGGCTGGGCCACATCGGCCGTGCCGAATGGTGGGCGCAAAGGGCCAGCGGCTGTGGAATCGAGGCCCGGCGGTGCTCACCGCGGCCTCCTCCGAATCAGGGATACGAAGCGGCTGGGGTTCTTCCGCTGAGCGGCGCGGGGATCGGGCCCCGCGCCGAGGTTTCCGCGGTCGATACAAGCCCTCGCCGCCGGCCGGGCCTCGGCTCCGGTGGTTGGCGGGGGCTATCCGAACGACGTGCCGGCCTCAGGGCGCGCGGGTGATCTTCAGCCGGAGGAATCGGCGGGTGTGGCCGGTCATGAACGCGGGGTCGGTCACGGTGACCGATCCGGTGAGCGGCAGGGCGGGCGGGACGATCGTCGTCCACGAGCCGGCGGTGAGCGTGGTGCTGACCTCGACGGTGTAGGTGAGCGACTGATCCGCGATGCGGTTGAACGTGAGCGTGAGCTGGCGGTTGGCGCCGGTGCCGGCGACCGCGAGGGCGGCGACGGGGCCGGAGTCGGCGTTGATGGGGCTGGTGCCGGTGGCGTACTCGACGAGGTTGGTGCGGCCGTCGGCATCGGGGTCGGCATCGTCGGCGGCGGAGCCGGTGGCGAAGGGGGTGTTGAAGTTCAGGAGGCGCCACTGCTCGATCAGGGCGAGTGGGTCGCCGGAGGTGCTGGTGAGAATTGCGGTATGGGCGGCGGCGTTGCTTCCGGCGAGGGCAACGGTCGAAACGCCACTCAGTGCGCCCGAGGCAAGTTGACTCGGAATTCCGACGCACGAATTGAAGCTAAAACCGAGTTGTTGGTGATAGTTGGCACCCCAACCGAAAAGAGCTCCGGACGCAGTGCGGGCGAAGCTATTCATCGCTCCGGCGGAGAGGGCGCCTACGCGTTCGGAGTTGAGGTTGGCGACTAGAACTTGCGCGGGGAGTCGGACGGACGATTCAGTGCTCCCACTCCCGATTTGCAGGCTGCGATTGTCGCCCCAAGCGTAGAGGATGCCGTCGGTCGTGAGGACGAGGCTGTGGTTCGCCCCCGCGACCATAGCGG
>JAEXPG010000099.1 GCA_023447015.1 Verrucomicrobiota bacterium | reverse complement strand
AGGACGGAGGACGGAAGACGGACGACGGAGGACGGAGGACGGAGCGCGGACGACAGAAGGAAACGAAGGGAAGGAAGACGGACGACGGAGGACAGAAGGCGGAGGACGGAGCCTGGGGGGGAGCAAGAGGAAGAGCGGGAGCAGGGGCAAGAGCAGGAGAGGAGGGAAGAATCATGCGTTGCTCATCCCAACGTGCTTGCCCTCTCGCATCCGAACAGGGTCCGGACACAAGGTCCGACCCTACCGCAAGCGTGGCTCATGGCGGAGGCGAGGGGGGGGGGCCGGGGCGAGGCCTGGGGTGGGGGCGGCGGGCGGGGCAGGGTCGCGGGCATCATGGAACTGTTCCGCCGCCGACCGCCCGTGTGGGCGTTGATCCTCCTGCCCGCGCTGCTGTGGCTGGGCCAGTACTGGCAGCGCGGGTTGTGGGCGCCGGACGAGGCGCGCTACGCCTACATCGCCCGCGAGATGCACCAGAGCGGCGAGTGGCTGGTGATGCACGTCAACGGCGGACTCTATCCCGACAAACCGCCGTTCCTCTTCTGGTTGATCAACGCGGCGTCGGTCGTGACCGGCGGCGAGATCACCAGCCTCTCGGCGCGGCTCCCGAGCCTGTTCGGCATGATCCTCGCCCTGTGGGCAGTGGCCCGGCTGGCGCAGCGCTGGACCGGTGACGCGGCGACGGCGTGGCGCGCGGTCGTGATCACGATGACCTCCTATCTCGTGTGGTGGGAAGGCGGCTGGGGGCGGATCGACGCGCTGCTGCTCGGGTTCTGTCTGGCGGCGTTGTATCATCTCTTCGCGTTCAACGACGACGGGCGGCGGTGGCGTCTGCCCGTGGCGTACGGACTGCTCGGGCTCGGCGTGTTCGCCAAGGGCCCGGTGGCGATCCCGGTGGTGCTCGGGTCGTATCTCGTGGCGACGCTCGCGGCCGGCGAGGGTGCGAAACTGCGCCGCTGGCACTGGGCGTGGGGTATCCCGCTCGCGCTCGCGCCGATCGGCGCCTGGCTGGCGGCGGCGCGGTGGATCGCGCACGGGCCCGACGAGTATTTCCAGGCGATGTTCGGCGTGAAGTTCCTCGGCCGGGTGACGAAGGCGGAGGACCACGCGAACCCGTTCCACTACTACCTCGCGCATTTTCCCGGGGAGTTCATGCCGTGGACGCTGTTCCTGCCCGCGGCGTACGTCGCGCTCGGCGCGGGCGCGCTCCGGCGGCGGTTGCTCGGCTGGGGGCTCTTCCTCCTCGTGTTGTTCTCCCTCTTCTCGGGGAAACGACAGATGTACATCCTCGCGGTCTATCCGGCGGCGGCGCTGCTGATCGCGGCGGCGTGGCCGAAGTTCGCCGGGCTCGCCCGGCGCTGGGCGCCCTGGGCGGGGTGGGGCGCGGCGGGTTTCGTGTGCATGGTCGGCGTGGTCGGTGTGGCCGGCGCCGCGGTGCTCCTTGGGGCGCCGGCGGAGGGGAAACTCGCCCTGAAGATCGCGAAGGCGACGGCCGGGATGGATGCCGCAGCGCTGCCGTGGCGGCTGCTCGCGCTGGGCGTGCCGATGCTCGGCTGCGGCGGGTGGCTGGTGCGTACCTACCGCCGCGAGCAACTTTCGGCGCGCTGGTTCGGCGGCTTCGCGGCGGCGGTGTTTGCGCTGCTGATCCTCGCCGGCGCGGTGGTGTTGCCGGCGCTCAATCCGGTGAAGGCGCCGGTGGCGCTCATCCCCGAGGTGCAGCGTCGGGTCGCGCCGGGGCAGCCGGTCTATCTCTACGGCTACCAGCTGGCGATCGTGCCGCTCTACGTGGAGCGGCCGGGCCGGGAGCTCTGGCGGCCGGAGGACGTGGAGGCGGTGCTGGCGCGCGAGAAGAGCGGCCTGATCGTGTTTTTCGCGGACGAATGGGCGAAGCTCGCGCCGCGGTTCGGCGACCGGTTGCTCGCCCATCCGCTGCGGATGGGCAGCAAACGGCTGGTCTGGGCGGAGTTTCCCGTGCCGGCCGGAGCCGAATAGACCGCGGCGTTGGCGATTCAGGAATGCGGTGCGGTCGAAGCTGCCGGAACCGTCGCAGGGTACCGTCGACTGCTGAACGTATTCTCTCCGATGCGCTGGAGAGTGGGTTCTTGTTGAGTCTCAGCCTGAGCGCAGGCTTTCTTTGCGCCTCAACCCTATGAGGCCGTTCTGGGTCTTCTCTATTTGCGTGGCAGCGTTGCTGTCTGTCTCGTCCCTGCGGGTGCATGGCTATACTCCGGCCCACGAGGATCGGGTTCGGGTCTTCGTCTCGCGCGCGGGCGATACGGTCCTCCGCTTGGAGGCGGGGCGATGGAATGAGGAGGCAGCCAAGGAAGAAGGAGCAACGGCAACTGTGCTGCGGTTCGATGCCCGCAAGTCCGCCTACGAGAAGGCCGAGGAGTTCTCGCTCCAGGCCGGGTGGCTGCCCGATGACGTCGTGCTGACGGACCGAGCGGAATTCATTGTCGTGTTCAATAGCGTCGCGGCCGATCCGAGTGCGGCGAGCGCGCTTGTCGTTTATCGCACAGATGGCTCGATCGCAAAGCAGTGGAGCTTGCTTGAGATCGCCGGGGTGGCGGACCGAATCCAAGTCGATCTTGGATTCCGGGTGCGCTGGACGAGGAAAGCCATCATGCGGTGGATTGGTGATCGCGGGGTCGTTCTCATCTGGCTTTTCAGCGATCGGGATGGGCTGAGCGATCGTGGCCCGGATCTCCGGCTTGAACTGCCGTCGTTGACCTTGGTACGCACGGCCGCTCGTTGAGCGTCATCCATTGCCGCGGCCCGCAAACTTGCGGGCGAAAATGGCGGAGAGGGGGGGATTCGAACCCCCGGTACGGTTACCCGTACACATGATTTCCAATCATGCACATTCGACCACTCTGTCACCTCTCCGTGGTCCGTGTCCGTGGCTCCGGTTGCCCGAAGTCAAAAACGCGAGGGGCAAGAGGAGAGCGAAGCCGCTGCCGCGGTCAACAACGGAAACGGAGGAAAAACGAACCGAGTTGGCGAACGGACGATTTGCTGTCCTAGTTGCCGCCCCACGTCATGCGAACCTTCCTCGGCATCCTTCTGGAGTCGCTCACGATCCTCGCGCTGGTCGCGGCCAACGGCTTCTTCGTGGCCGCCGAGTTCGCGCTGGTGAAGGTGCGCACGAGCCAGTTGCGGCCGCTGCAGAAGACCGGCGGGTGGCGCGTGCGGGCCGCGATCAAGGCCAGCGAGCATCTCGACGCCGCGCTTTCGGCCACGCAGCTGGGCATCACGCTGGCGAGCCTCGGCCTGGGCTGGATCGGCGAGCCGTTCCTGGCGCACCGGCTGGGGCCGCTGCTGGCGAAGTTCGGCGTGGTCGACCCGGTGGCGGTCAAGTCGATCTCCTTCGGCCTGGCGTTCACGGTGATCACCTTCCTGCACATCATCTTCGGCGAGCTCGCGCCGAAGTCGCTGGCGATCCAGCGCGCCAAGGGCGTTTCCCTGTGGGTGTCGGGGCCGCTGCTGGTGTTCTACTACGTCTTTTTCCCGGTCATCTGGTCGTTGAACAACCTGGCCAACCTCTTTCTGCGTTGGGCGGGCCTGGGGCCGGCGACGGAGGGCGAGCATGCGTTCAGCGCCGACGAGCTCGAGTACGTGTTCAGCCACGCCAGCCACGCGCATCCGGCCGACGCACTGGTCAACAAGCTCATGGTGCAGTCGCTGCGGGTGCGGTCGACGATGGCCTTCCAGATCATGATCCCGAAGGAGGAGGTCGTGGTGCTCTGGCTGGATCGGCCGCTGAAGGACAACCTGCGCGTGGCCCAGGTGAGCGGCCTGAGCCGTTTCCCGGTCTGCCGCGGCAACAAGGACCAGATCGAGGGCATGCTGCTCGTGCGCGAGTGGCTCTGGCAGATCTCCGCCCTCGGCCCCGACATGTCGTTCGAGCCGCTTCTCCGGCCGATGCTCACGTTCGAGCTCAAGACGCCGGTGCCGACGATGATCGAGCGCTTCCGCGCCGAGCGCAGCCACCTCGCCGTCGTGCGCAACGAGGCCGGCGGCATGGCCGGCATCGTGACCTTCGAGGACGTGCTCGAGGAGATCGTGGGCGACATCCGCGACGAGTTCGACATCGAGTACGGGCCGATCTTCGAGCGCACGGCCGACGCGATCGTGGTCAGCGCGGGTTTCACGATGCGCGAGCTGCAGGCCGAGACCGGCTGGCCGCTCGAATGGACGCCGCGCGAGACCGTCGGCGCATGGTTTTCCCGCCACTCGGGCATCGCCCCGCGCCGTGGCGATGTCGCGACGGTCGGCGAGTACCGGCTCACGGCGACGGAGGTGAGCGCCGAGCGCCTGCGCCGGGTGCGGGTGGAGCGGGTGATGGCGACCCCGGCGGCCGAAGGTGGCGCCGAGTAAGCCCGGTGGTCGGTGCTTGCTGCAGGCCACCGCGCTGAGGTGGCCCATCGGCGGTGCCGGGTCGACGCCCCGGCCTCCAGGAACCAGCGCGAGTTGGACCCGTCGCGAGGATTCGGTCCGTCCGGGGCCCTTTGTTTCCTTCGTTCCCTTCTATCGTCTGCTGAACGCGGGCTGGTGCGGATCCTGGTCTGGTCGGGCTGAGCGGGTAGGGGCGGGGCGCATCGCGGCGCGGCCGCCGATTTTCCGGCTTCGCGGCGACACTGGTAGGAGCCGCCAGCAAGTCACATTTCGCGGCGGTGGTGGGCAGTAGCTGCGATTATCCGGCCGCGCTGGGATGAAAGGGCTGTTTCAGAGGTGAAATTTGCCCAAATGCTACTTGCTGCACCTCTGGCGCGGACCTAGCTTGCGCCGCTCCCGGCAAATCGACGTCACCACTCATGGTCTCACCGAACAGCGCGAACACCGAAGTCCTTGGCTACAATAGCAAAGTCGAAGGCGGGGTCATCGTTTCCCGCGTCGACGCGGTCATCAACTGGATCCGCTCCAACTCGATCTGGCCGATGCCCATGGGACTGGCGTGCTGTGCGATCGAGCTGATGGGTTCCGGCGCGTCGCGGTTCGACATCAGCCGTTTCGGCGCCGAGGTCATGCGCTTCCCGGCCCGGCAGTCGGACGTGATGATCGTGGCCGGCACGGTGACGTACAAGATGGCCGTCCACCTGCGCCGCATCTACGAGCAGATGGCCGAGCCGAAGTGGGTCATCGCCATGGGCGCGTGCGCCTCGACCGGCGGCATGTACCGCTCGTACGCCACGCTGCAGGGCGTCGACCGCATCGTCCCCGTCGATGTCTACATCAGCGGCTGCCCGCCGCGCCCGGAGGCGATTCTGGACGCGTTGGTGAAGATGCAGAACGTCGTCCGCACCGACCACGGTTTCCGCAAGACCACGCTCGGTTCCCTCGTCACCCGCTGAGCCGCCGGCCACCTCCTACCGATGACCGCCTCCGCCCCCGAATTTGGCGCCTCGCTCCAGGCGCGTTTCCCGAGCCTGACCCCGCGCGCCAGCGCCGACATCCCGGCGTTCAACATCCCGGCCGATGAGGTCGTCGCGCTGCTCGCGCACCTGCGCGACGAGTGCGGGTTCGACCTCCTCGCCGACCTCAC
Organism: Verrucomicrobiota bacterium; assembly: GCA_023447015.1. Classification (GTDB taxonomy): domain Bacteria; phylum Verrucomicrobiota; class Verrucomicrobiia; order Opitutales; family Opitutaceae; genus CAJCBL01. The sequence goes on along the minus strand of JAEXPG010000099.1, from coordinate 3,385 downwards.
CGCGATCGACTGGGCCCCGGGCGCCGCGGCGCGTTTCACGGTTGTCTACCACCTGTTGTCCACGGCCCGCGCCGAGTATGTGCGCATCGCCTCCGACTGCCTCGGCGGCGACGAGCCGACCATGCCCACCGCCACCGGTCTCTGGCCCGGGGCGGACTGGCATGAGCGCGAGTGCTTCGACCTGATGGGCGTGAAGTTCACCGGTCATCCGGACCTGCGCCGCATCCTCATGTGGGACGGCTACCCGTACCACCCCCTGCGCAAGGAGTTCCCGCTCGCCGGCCTGCCCACCGAGTTGCCCGACGAGGAGATCGCCGAGGTTTCCGGCACGAAGGTCATCCCGGCACCGATGGCCGGCGGACCGTTTGTCGCTCAGCCCGACGGCAGCGTGACCACCTCGTCCGGCCGCGGCCCGCGCGCGCTCGACCAGGCCTGGAACGAGAAGAAGGAGAAACCCGCCGGCTGATCGCGCCGCGCCGCAACCACTCACCGACGCCATGCCGACGGACTTCCATTTCCCCGACAACGCCGCCCGCACCGCCGAGGCCGCGGAGACCGAGAAGCTCGAGATCAATCTCGGGCCCTCGCACCCCAGCACCCACGGTGTGCTGCGCATCAAGCTCGAGCTCGATGGCGAGGTGGTCACCAAGGCCGACCCGGTCGTCGGCTATCTCCACCGCGGCGACGAGAAGATCGCCGAGAACATGACCTACAACCAGTTCGTGCCGTACACGGACCGGTTGGACTACCTGGCGCCGCTGGCCAACAACGTGGCCTACGCGCTCGCCGTCGAGCGGCTGGCCGGCATCGAGGTGCCCGCCCGCGGGCAGGCGTTGCGGGTGATCGTCTGCGACCTGGCGCGCATCTCCTCGCACCTGGTCGGCCTGGGCGCGTTCGCGATGGATTGCGGCGCGTGGACGATCTTCATGTACACGTTCGAGGAGCGTGAGAAGTTGTACCGCCTCTTCGAGGAGCTCACCGGCGCGCGTTTCACCACGAGCTACACCCGCATCGGCGGCGTGGCCCGCGAGATCCCCGACGGCTGGCTCGATCGCGTGTCCGATTTCTGCGACCAGTTCCTGCCCCTCCTCGAGGAGTCGCTGGCGATGCTCACCGAGAACCGCATCTGGCGCGACCGCACCGAGGGCGTGGGCGTGATCTCGAAGGCGGACGCGATCGCCTGGGGCCTCACCGGCCCGAACCTGCGCGGCAGCGGCGTCGCCTTCGACCTGCGCAAGGACAAACCGTACTGCGGCTACGAGAAGTACGAGTTCGACGTCCCCGTGGGCACCCGCGGCGACTGCTTCGACCGCTATCTCGTGCGCGGCGAGGAGATGCGCCAGAGCACGCGCATCGTGAAGCAGGCCATCGCGACGTTCCCCGGCGGTCCGCTCAACGCCACCGCGCCGAAGATTCTCGCGCCGGCGAAGGACAAGGTGCTCACGAGCATGGAGGAGCTGATCCAGAACTTCATGATCACGACCGAGGGCCCGCAGATTCCCGCCGGCGAGGTCTACTTCGAGGCGGAGAACCCGAAGGGCGCACTCGGCTTCTACGTCGTCTCCAAGGGCGGCGGCGTGCCGTGGCGCCTGAAGATCCGCGCTCCCTCGTTCTGCAACCTGAGCATCCTCCCGAAGATCTGCGTCGGTGCGATGCTCGGCGATGTCGTGTCCATCCTCGGCCGCCTCGACTTCGTGATGGGCGAGTGCGACCGGTGAACCTTCCGACGAATCCCGCGATGAGTTTGAACCTGAAACCCGAGACCCTGGCGCGCATCGACGAGGTGATCACCCACTATCCGTCGAAGCGCAGCGCCACGTTGCCGCTGCTCCACCTCGTGCAGGAGGAGCAGGGCTACATCTCGCCCGCGGCGGTCGAGTGGATCGCCGCCAAGCTGGAGCTGCAGCCGATCAACGTCCAGGAGGTCGCGACCTTCTACCCGATGTTCCGGCACCAGCCCGTGGGCCGCCGGCATGTGCGCATGTGTCGCACGCTCTCCTGCGCGCTCAACGGCGGCTACAGGATCTGCGAGCAGCTCGAGCAGGAGTTCGGCTGCAAGGCCGGCCACTCCTCGCCCGACGGCGAGGTCTTCCTCGAGTTCGTCGAATGCCTCGCCAGCTGCGGCTCCGGCCCGGTCGTGATGGTCGACGACGAACTGCACGAACGCGTCGACGTCGAGAAGGCCAAGGCCATCGCCGCCCGGATCAAGGCCGACGCCGCCCAGCGCGGCTGACGCGCCGCCACCAACTTCCACCTTCCCTTTCCCAACTTCCGCCTCGCGCCATGCCTCATCCCGCCGAACGCCGAATGATCTTCCGGCACATCGACGAGCCCGGTTACTCGCCCGACCTCGCCTGCTACCTCAAGCACGGCGGGTACGAGCAGCTGCGCAAGGCCGTCGCCCGCCCGCCCGCCGAGCTCATCGACGAGGTGAAGAAGTCCGGCCTGCGCGGCCGCGGCGGTGCCGGTTTCTCCTGCGGACTCAAGTGGTCGCTGGTCGACCGCAAGAGCGGCAAGCCGATCTACCTCATCGTCAACGCCGACGAGTCCGAGCCGGGCACGTTCAAGGACCGCTACATCATCCACCAGGACCCGCACCAGCTCATCGAGGGGATCATGATCTCCTGCTGGGCGAACAACGTTAAGCAGGCCTACATCTACATCCGCGGCGAGTTCCCGGTCGGCGCCCGCATCCTGGAGCAGGCCATCGCCGAGGCGCGCGCGGCCAACTTCGTCGGCCCGAAGATCCTCGGCACCGACTACTCCTGCGAGATCTTCGTCCACCGCGGCGCCGGCGCCTACATCTGCGGCGAGGAGACCGGCCTGATCGAGTCGCTCGAGGGCAAGCGCCCGTATCCGCGCATCAAGCCTCCGTACTTCCCCGCGGTCCTCGGCCTCTACCAGTGCCCGACGATCGTCAACAACGTCGAGACGCTCTGCCACGTGCGCCACATCGTCGAGATGGGCGGGGCGGCCTACGCGACCATCGGCACGCCGAACAACTCCGGCACGCGCCTGATCGGCGTCTCCGGCCACGTGCAGCGCCCCGGCTACTTCGAGTTCGAGTCGGGCAAGATCACCCTCGGCCAGTTGCTCAACGACGTCTGCGGCGGCCCGCGCCCGGGCCGGAAGTTCCAGGCCATCATCCCCGGCGGCTCCTCCTCCAAGGTGCTGCGCTGGGACGAGAAGTTCACGATCAAGCAGAAGGACGGCTCGGTGCTCAACTGGACCACGGCCGACATCCCGCTCGACTTCGATTCGTTCGCCGCGTGCGGCACGATGGGCGGCTCCGGCGGCGTGATCGTGATGGACGACACCGTCAACGTCGTCGAGGCGCTGGCCAACCTGAACGCCTTCTACGCGCACGAGAGCTGCGGCCAGTGCA
>JAEXPG010000298.1 GCA_023447015.1 Verrucomicrobiota bacterium | reverse complement strand
GGGCGTTGAAGTTGGCGGCGACGGTCTTGCCCTTCTCGGTGGCGCGGTCGAGGACGATGCCGTCGATTGGGGCGGTGATGGTGCAGCGGTCGAGGTCGACGCGGGCATTGGCCAGGGAGGCCTGTTTGGTGAGGAGCGAGGCTTCGGCCGGGGCGAGCTGCGCCTCGGCCTGGTCGAGCTCCTGTTGGGACACGAGGTTCTTGCCGTGCAGTTCGCGGAGGCGGTCGGTGTTGACGCGGGCGAGCCGGGCGGAGGCGGTGGCGGAGGCGACATCGGCCTCGGCCTGATTCACGCGCTGCTGGTAGGTGGAGGGATCGATGCGTGCGAGGACGTCGCCGGCATGGACGGGGGTGTTGTAGTCGACGAGGACGTCGGCGATGAGGCCGGAGATCTGCGAACTGACGTCGACGCTGGTGACGGACTCGAGCGTGCCGGTGGCGGTGACATTCTGGGTGAGGTCGGCGCGCGTGACGGTGGTGGTGGTGAAGACCGGCGGCGGGGCGGGGCGGCGGAGCCACCAGAACGTTCCTCCTGCCAGCGACAGGAGGAGGGCGAGCGAGACGACAAGAGCAGTGGGGAAGGAGCCGGCGGAGCGGGCCATGATGGAAAGGATGAAAGGGGAAAAGTGCTTCGGCAGGTCGGGCGACGGGGCGGACGACGCGCGCGGGCGAACGGGGGTTACAACGGACTGCGACGCCGCACGCAAGCGGCGGAGTGGACGAGCCAGCGCGGGCGCCGGGCCGATCGGTGGCGGTCGCGGCGGTGCCGGCCGGGGGCGCCCACGTGCTCCGTGCCCAGATGGGGGCGGAAGCCGGACCGGCGTGCTCGGGCGGGGCGGACGCGGCGCGGCCGCTCAGGTCGAGGCGTAGACGGCGCGGAGGGCCTCGGCGACGTTGGGCGGGACGAACTTGCTGACGTCGCCGCCGTGGCGCGCGACCTGTTTCACCAGCGAGCTGCTCGTGTAGGAGAAGTTCTCGTTGGGCATGACGAACACCGCCTCGACGGAGGCCTTCAGGTGGCGGTTCATCAACGCCATATTGAACTCGAACTCGAAGTCGGAGAAGGCGCGCAGGCCGCGGATGACGGCGACGGCGCCCTCGTTCTCGGCGAAGTCGACGAGGAGGCCGTCGAAGATCTTCACGCTCACGTGGGGCAGGGCGACGAGGCTGGGCAGGATGAGCTCGACGCGGCGCTCGGCGGTGAAGAGCGGGCCCTTGCCCGGGTTGCGGGCGACGCCGATGACGACGCGGTCGAACAGGCGGATGGCGCGCTGGAGCACGTCGAGGTGCCCGTAGGTGATCGGGTCGAAGGTGCCCGGGAAGATGCAGGTGCGCATGGCGGGTTGGTGAAAGTGGAGGTGCGGGGACCGGGGCGGCGCGACGCGTCGGCGAAAAGCCATCTCCGGAGTTGCGCCGGAGGTTATGGGGGTTTGCACTGCGCGCGCAACACCTCCGACAAGCGCATCCCGCCACCGGCATGAACCTGCCGAACCTCATCACCCTCTCCCGCATCCCGCTGACCTTCCTGATCGTCCTGCTCGTCTACTGCGAGTGGCACTGGTCGGCGACGCTGGCGTTCGTGCTGTTCATCTTCTGCGGCATCACCGACTGGCTCGACGGCTATCTCGCGCGCAAGCATGGGATCGTCTCCAGCTTCGGCATCTTCATGGATGCGCTCACCGACAAGATTTTCGTGCTCGGCGTGCTCGTGGCGCTGACGGATGCGCGGCTGATCCTGGCGCGGTCGCATTTCGTGCCGGTGCTGATGCTGTTGCTGGTGCTGACCCGCGAGTTCGTGATCACCGGTATGCGGCTGGTGGCGGCGTTGCAGGGCGTGGTCGAGGCGGCGGAGAAGGGCGGGAAGCTGAAGACGATCATGCAGATCGTGGCGCTCGCGGCGTTCCTGCTCGTGCCGGCGGTGCAGCGCGACCTGTCGCGCGTGCTGCCGTGGGACCTTTCGCTGCCGGCCAGCCTGGTCCATTATCTCGCCCTCGGCAGCTACACCGTGGCGGTGGGGCTGACGGTGTGGTCGGGGCTGACCTATCTGCTCAAGTACCGCCACGTCTTCGTGGAGAAGAAGCCGTGAACTGGGCGCAACCGGAATGGACGCGGCGCTGGCCCTCGGCGCTGGTGGTCGGTTTGGCGACGCTCGGGCCGATCGGCCGGATTTCGTTCGCCCCCGGCACCTGGGGCACGCTGGCGGGCGTGATCTTCTTCGTCGTCGCGCTCACGCGACTGCCGGCGCTGGCGCTGCTGGCCGCAGGGCTGCTGCTGGCGTGGCTCGCGGTCGGGATCTGCGGCGAGGCGGAGCGGCGGCTGGGGCGGCGGGACCCCGGCTGCGTCATCCTCGACGAGTTCGCCGTGATGCCGCTGTGCTTCCTCGGCTGGCCGGACCTCGCCGCGCGGGTGCCTTCGCAATGGATCGTGTTCGCGCTCGGCTTCGCGCTGTTCCGGATTCTGGATATCGCCAAGCCGTTCGGGATCCACGCGCTGCAGTCGCTGCCGGGCGGTTGGGGCGTGGTGGCCGACGACTTCGCCGCGGCGCTCGGCACCTGCGTGCTCCTGCAGATCGGCATCCGGTTCTACGCGGTGCTGTGAGCCGGGCCACCGTCGACTCCGGTGGCGGGGAGCGGCACCGGAGTCCGGGCTTGTTCGCCGGGCGATTCCCGGGGCCAGCGACGGGGTGGCAGTACGCACGTTAGCATGGGTAACCGCTTGCGGGCGCCGAACCCGGGCCCATGGTTCGGTGGGTCCGGCCCCGGCGGCGACCAACCGCCTCAGTCCGGAACGTCTCAGTTCCCACCCGCCGCGGACCGTCTTCCGCGGTATGTCCGAATCCCCTATGAAAAAAAACCTGTTGTCCCCGTCCGGCTCGCGCGTTGTCCGCGTGTTCGGGCTCTCCCTCCTTGGTCTTCTCGCCGGCACCATGTCGGCTGCACCGTCCGGCGGCCCCTACGGCCCGGTGGTCCAGCGCTACGAGGTCCCCGCCGGTGCGGCGCATGTCCTCTACGTTGCGCCCGACGCCAAGGCGGAAGCCACCGGCGCCTCCCTTTCCGAACCGACCACCCTCGCCGCCGCCATCGAGCGCGTCGTGAGCGGTGACGTCATCATCCTGCGTGGTGGCGAATACCGCACCGGCAACTTGAAGCTCAACCAGGGCATCACGCTCCAGCCCTACGCCGATGAGAAGCCGGTGCTCAAGGGCACGAAGGTCGCCGCGGACTGGAAGAAGCAGCGCAACGGCCTGTGGCGCACGGCGTGGTCGACCCTCTTCCCGGCCCGCCCGGCCGATTGGTGGCATCGCGAGAGCGTCGGACAGACGACGCCGATGCACCGTTTCAACAACGACATGGTCTTCGTCGACGGGAAGCCCCTCCAGTCCGCCGGCTGGGAGGGCGAGCTCAACGAGGGCAGCTACTACATCGACTACGAGAACGGCCAGGTGTACCTCGCGACCGATCCGACCAGCCGGCTGGTCGAGATCACCGCCTACGACAGCGCGCTGGTGCGGGTGACCTCCGAGGTGCACGGCAAGAAGTCCGACAAGAAGGGCTACACGATGCGCGGCCTGACCTTCACGCAGTACGCCTACCGTGCCCTCGAGGTCGAGGGCGTGGAGCCCGAGGGCGTCGCCGACCCGGCGAACTTCGGCAAGGACGTCGTTGGCCCCACCATCGAGGACTGCACGATCACGCATTGCTCGCGCGTCGCCGGCTATTTCCGCGGCGACCGGTTCACCCTGCGCCGCAGCCGCGTGAGCGACACCAGCACCGAGGGCGTCTACCTGATCGCCTCCTCCGACTGCCTGCTCGAGAAGAACGTCTTCGCGCGCAACAACGTCGAGAAGATCGTCGGCTACTACCCCTCGGCGGTGAAGATCTTCAACCAGACCCGCCGCATCGTCTGCCGCGACAACCTCGTCATGGACCAGCCGGAGTCGAACGGCATCTGGTACGACGTGGGCAACGTCGACGGTGTCTTCGTCGACAACTGGATCGAGAACTGCACCGACGGCTTCTTCTTCGAGATCTCCAAGAACGCGGTCGTCGCCGGCAACGTCTTCGTCGACTGTGAGAAGGGCGTGCGCTCGCTCAACAGCTGCGGCGTGCGCGTCTACCACAACACCTTCATCAACACCGGGGCGGCCTTCGAGCGCGACGGCCGCAGCGCGCAGGGCGACCACTTCGGCTGGCATCCCGCCACCGGCCCCGATGTCGAGGAGCGCGTGAACCACGTGTTCATGGGCAATCTCATCGTGGCCGACCAGGCCCTGCGCGTGCCGGCGTGGAGCTACCGCCTCGCGGACTCCTCGCCCTACACCCCGCTCGTCGTCTTCGGCCAGCCGCAGCGACTGGCGGACCGGCTGAAGATGCCCCACGTGGCGGCCTTCGACGGCAACGTCTACGTGCGCAGCGGCACCGCACTTCCGGGCACGGTCGTGAGCTGGAGCCCGTCGGCCGGCGAGAAGACGACCGTCGAGTACCCGACGTTGGCCGATTTCCGCAAGGTGCAGCCGGCCTACGAGGTGCACAGCCAGGAGTTCGCACTGCCGTCGAGCGCGGTGGTGCAAAGCGTCTTCCTGAAGAAGTTCGAGCTCGTGCCGGCCTTCACCGCGCAGGTGCCCGCCGACACGCTGCCGGCCGAGGTGCAGAAGCTGCTCGGCTGGTCCGCCGCCGATGCGACGACCCCCGGCGCCTACCCGAAGAAGCGCTGAGCTGATCGGAGCAACCATTCCCGGGGCGCGGCCGAAAGCCGCGCCCTTTTTGTTTTCCGGCGCCGGCCGCCGCGTTGCCGCCGCCGCCGGAAGCACGGCGCCCGCCGGTCCAGGGTGATAGCGGAATGGAACTCCACGGGTTCATCCGCGCTCGGATGCGAGGGGACCACGGATCACCCGGCGCGGCCAACCGGACAACTGGAAGAACCCCCGATTCCACGGATGGGCACGGATGCGGAACTTTCGATCTGCCGAGATTCGTCGGATCCGTGATGGCTTTCTTCGGGGCGCGTGGCCGGGATGGGGCGTGACTGGAGGGGAGGGGCCCGGGCAACGCCCTCGCCTCGGATCTCCGGAACATGCCCTGGGCCGCGCGATCTCCCCGGCCCGCCCGAGTTCGGGCCGATCCCCGGCAGAGAACGGCGGTGCACGGCGGGGAAATTCCATTGAAGCGCGGCGGCAAGGTGCCCAACACTCCGCGGAATGTCAGCGCCACTTTTTTCCGCTCCGTTCCTCGCCGAAACCGTCAACCTCCTCGAGATCTTCACCAACACCGACAGCGTCGGCCAGGGGATCACGATCCTGCTCGGGGTCTTCAGCATCTTCGCCTGGTCGCTGATGTTCGGGAAATTCTTCGAGCTGAAGCGGCTCCGGCAGCTCAACCAGGCGTTCGAGTACCGGCTGCGCGAGGAGCGCAAGCTGTTCGAGATGCACGAGTCGTTCCGCTCGAAGCGCACGATCCCCTATGGCGACCTGTTCGCCGACGCCCTTGATGCGTATTGGCGCGCGGCCCAGATCGGGCAGGAGCGCGGCGAGCAGAACATCCGCTCGCGTATCGAACATGCGGAGAACGCCCTCCAGCGCGCGCTCGGTCGCCAGACGCTCCGCTACGAGTCGAGCATGATCTTCCTCGCCTCGATCGTCTCCGGCGCGCCGTTCCTCGGCCTGCTCGGCACGGTGTGGGGCGTGATGGTCGCGTTCAGCGCGGTCGCCACCGCGCAGTCGGCCTCGATCCAGACGCTCGCGCCCGGTGTGTGCGCGGCGCTGACGACGACCATCGCCGGCCTGATCGTCGCGATCCCGGCGGTCTTCGGCTACAACTACCTGCTCAACCAGGTGAAGACGCTGATCACCGAGCTGGAGAACTTCGCGAGCAGCCTGGCCGACCGCATCGAGCTCGAGACCTCGGCGGTGGGCGACTCCACCCCGGCGCAGAAGGAGTGACGGAGGCCGAACCATGGCACGCACTTTTCGCAGGCAACAACAGCTCCATCCTGTGGCGGAGCTGAACATCACCAACCTCGTCGACCTCGGCTTCACGCTGCTGATCATCTTCATGATCGCGACGCCGCTGATCTCGCAGAACCAGTCGATCCCGATCGACCTGCCCACCAAGTCGTCGTCGACGGAGAAGCCACCCAAGGAGGAGGCGAAGAGCGTGGCTGTGGACCGCAACGGCAACTTCTACTGGTGCGGCACGCGCACGAACCTCGCGCAGATCCGCGTGAACCTGCAGGCCTGCGCCGAGATGCCGAAGCCGCCGGTGATCTTCATCGATGCCGATTTCACCCTGCAGTACCAGAAGGTCGTCACCGTGCTCGACGAGGTGAAGAAGGCCGGCCTCTCGAAGATCAGCCTCAACACCAAGCAGGAGAAATGACCGGCCCCACGGGCTGACCACCGTGTCCACCATGCGCGCCAGTTCGCCAGGAGCCTTCGCCCTTTCGGCGGCGTTCCACGCCGTCGTCATCGGCGCGATCGTGGCCGTGTCGCTGTGGGTGCAGAAGGCGACGCAGATCAACCCGCAGATCTTCGACCTGGTGAATCCCGACGACATCGAGATCGGCGACCATTTTGAGATGCCCGGCGCGCCCTCGAAGAATCCCGGCGTGAAGGAGAACGCCGTGCGCTTCAAGAAGTCGAAGGTGAAGGCGGTGAAGATCCCGACCGCGGCGGAGATCGCGGCCGCCGAGGCGAAGGCGGCGGCGGAGGTCGCGAAGGCGACGAAGAGCGCGCCGACCACCACGACCGCCTCGACGCGCAACAAGACGTCGTCGTACGCCGAGTTTCAGCAGAAGAACGCCAAGCAGCTCGCGGCCAACCAGAAGGTGCAGGGGGCCGCGGGGGCCAAGGGCAAGGCCGCCCCGGGCATCGATTCGAAGAGCATCGTCGACGACCTCATGGAGGCGGCCGCTGGCCCGCGCGGCGACGGCGGCGGCACCGGCGGTTCGAAGGTGATGATCGCGGCGCTCGACGCCTACTTCAACCGCCTGATCAGCGCCTTGCGCGCCGCGCACGAGATGCCCGACTCGGTCGACGACCTGCTGATCGCGAAGGTGGAGTTCTTCCTCGCCACCGACGGCTCCATCTCCCGGGTGAAGGTCGTCAAGTCGTCGGGAAATCGTGAATATGACGACTCGGTGATCGACGCCTTCCACAAGGTGCGCTCGATCGGCGCGGTGCCCGGCGCGAAGAGCGGCACCTACCAGATCGACTTCAAGATGACCGAGTGACGCGCGACGGGGCCGACGGGTCCGCGTTGGCGGAAGCCGGGCCGCGCTGCGCTGGTGACGGCGGGACCGTGTGATGCTCCGCGGCCGTTGGCGAAAATCCGGCCGAAAAAAGGCCACCGCCGGAGCGGTGGCCTGGCAAAGAGAGGGGACGGCGGCTGCTCAGGCGAGCTTGAGCAGCTCGGCGGTGGCCGGGATGTCCTTGATGATCTGCGCGGGCAGCGGACCGACGCCGAGGTAGCGGAGGTTCGGCAACACCGCGGGGAGCGGCTCGCCCGCGTAGGCGGTGGCGATGATGGCCTTCATCATGGCGGCGACATAGCGCTGCGCGGCGGCGGGGAGATCGGCCCACTTGCGGGCCTCGGAGATGTCCTCGCCCCAACCCATGTGGCGCTCGTAGACGGGGGTGAGGGTCTTGCGGATCTCCTCGTGGCGCGGCACGTGGCGGAGGATCTTGCCATCGGCCGTGCGGTAACCGGTGCAGATGAGAAGATCGTCGTTCCACTCGTCGGCCCAGGTGAGCGCGTCGATCTTGTTGATCATGACGTCGTGGTAGCCGCCGTAGCGCAGGGCGTCGCCCTTCTCCACGGCGTCGAACCAGCCGACCATGCGCTGGCGGCCGGTGGAGGTGCCGAATTCGATCTGCTTGAGCTTCTTCGCCAGCGGATGGGCGTCGTCCATCTGCGTGAGGAAGGTGTGGGTGCCGACCTTGGTGTCGTAGGCCTTGGCCACGCCGAAGGTGTGCACGGGCTGCAGCGGGATGCCGATGGATTGGAAGATCTCGGGCGTGTAGGTGTGCGAGGCGGTGACGTTGGGCGAGAAGCCGCGGCGCTTGTCGAGCCAGTAGGACTGGCCGAACTCGCCGACAACGGAGCGGCCGGCGCGCATCTCCTGGAGCACGACCTCGCGCACCTCGACCACGCGGTGGGCGAGGGTGGAGCCGGCCTGCCAGTAGACCTCGGTGAGCAGGTCGAGGTTGAGGGTGAAGGGCTTGTCGCCCTTGAAGCGGACGAAGTCGAACTCGGCGGCCGGGAAGACGCCGGCTTCGATGGCCTCGGCGTTGGCGCGCTGCTCGGCGGCGGTGAGCTTGTTGAAGTAGTTGTCCCAGGCCTCCGGCGACACGCGGCAGACGTGCTGGATGGTGCGCAGGGCGCGGTCGGCGCGGGCGGCGAGCTTGCGGGCGAAGGCCTCGCGGGTGCCGCGGAAGTCGGTGTAGTAGATCTGCCACTGGCCGGTCTCGTCGTTGTAGGCCGGGGTGATGCCGCGGCCGGTGGAGCCGCGCGGTTCCTCGCCGAGGACGCCGACGCGGTAGTCTTCCCACGCGAGATCGAGCAGGCGGTGGCAGAGGTCGGAGACGAGGGTGCGCTCGTCGATGGCGAGGCGCTCGACGACCTTGAAGCCGCGCTGCTCGAGGGGCTTGATCTCCCACCAGAACTTGCGCGGGTCGGCGACGACGCCGCTTCCGATGGCGAGGTGCGCGACGCTCTCCTCGATGATGCCGGCCGGGAGGAGGTTGAGCTTGATGCCGCCGGCGGTGTGGCCGGAGTTCGCGCCGCCGTTGACCTTCAACACCACCGAGACGGGCTTGCCGCCCGGCGTGGCGCGAAGTTCCTCGACCACCTCGGAGATGAGGCGGCCCTTACCTTCGTCGCCGAAGCTGATACCGACGTCGGCGA
>JAEXPG010000296.1 GCA_023447015.1 Verrucomicrobiota bacterium | reverse complement strand
TCAACTGGATGCACGCCCGCGAGGCCCTCTTCATCTCCGAGGCCTTCGGCGACGACATCAAGAAGGTCCTGCCGATCATCGATCCGAACGGCTCCGACTCCGCGATGTTCGACAACACGCTGGAGCTGCTCGTCCTCGCCGGCCGGCCCATCGCCCACGCCGCGATGATGATGATCCCCGAGCCGTGGTCCCTGCACGAGACCATGGACGACGCCCGCAAGGCCTTCTACCAGTACCACTCCTGCCTGATGGAGCCGTGGGACGGCCCGGCCTGCATCGCCTTCACCGACGGCAAGCAGATGGGCGCCGTGCTCGACCGCAACGGCCTCCGGCCGTCGCGCTACTACGTCACCAAGGACGACCTCGTCATCATGGCCTCCGAGGCCGGCGTGCTCGAGATCGAGCCCGCCAACGTCCTCAAGAAGGGCCGCCTCCAGCCCGGCCGCATGTTCCTCGTCGACACCGAGGAGGGCCGCATCATCGAGGACGAGGAGATCAAGGCCAAGTTCGCCAGCGAGCGCCCCTACCGCCAGTGGCTCAACCAGCACCTCGTCCACCTCGAGGACCTGCCGGACGCCCCGCGCGTCCCCGCGCCCGACCACGAGACCCTGCTCCAACGCCAGATCGCCTTCGGCTACACCCACGAGGATGAGCGGATCGTCATCACCCCGATGGCCCGCGACGGCGTCGAGGCGATCGGTTCGATGGGCAATGATGCCGCCCTGGCCGTGCTCTCCAACAAGCCGCGCCTGCTCTACGACTATTTCAAGCAGCTCTTCGCGCAGGTCACCAACCCGCCGATCGACTGCATCCGCGAGGAGATCATCACCTCCGCCGAGACCCGCCTCGGCTCCGAGGGCAACCTCCTCGAGCCCACGCCGACCTCGTGCCGCCGCGTCGAGCTCAAGTGGCCGGTCCTCACCAACGAGGAATTCGCCAAGATCCGCCGCATGGAGACACCGGGCCTGAAGGTCGGCGTGCTGCCGATCCTCTTCCGCGTCAGCCGCGGCGAACAGGGCCTGCGCAAGTCCCTTGAGGAGCTCTGCCTCATGGCCCGCCGCATGATCGAGGAGGAGGAGGTCAGCGTCCTCATCCTCAGCGACCGCGGCGTCACCCAGGACTTCGCCCCCATCCCCGCGCTGCTCGCTGTGGCCGGCCTCCACCATTACCTCATCCGCGAGGGCCTGCGCACCCGCATGAGTCTCGTGCTCGAGACCGGCGAGGCGCGCGAGGTGCACCATTTCGCGCTGCTCATCGGCTATGGCGTGAGCGCCATCAACCCGTACGTGGCGTTCGAGACCATCGACGACATGATCCGCGAAGGTCTGTTGCCGAACATCGACCACAAGACCGCCTGCAAGAACTTCGTGAAGGCCGCCTCCAAGGGAGTGATCAAGGTCGCCTCGAAGATGGGCATCTCGTCCCTCCAGAGTTACCGCGGCGCCCAGGTCTTCGAGGCCATCGGCATCCGCCAGGACGTCATCGACCAGTACTTCACCTGGACCCCGTCGCGCGTCGGCGGCATCGGCCTGTCCACCATCGCCAACGAGGTGCTCCTGCGCCACCGCGCGGCCTTCCCCGAGCGCCCGGTCGACGGGCATGTCCTCCCCGAGGGCGGCGAGTACAAGTGGCGCGACAACGGCGAATACCACCTCTTCAACCCCGAGACGATCCACCTCCTCCAGAAATCGGTGCGCCTCGGCAGCTACGCCGTCTTCAAGAACTACGCGCAGCTCGTCAACGACCAGACCAAGCACGCCGCCACCCTGCGCGGCCTGCTCGACTTCAAGCCCGCCACCGCGATCCCGCTTGAGGAGGTCGAGTCCGTCGAGTCGATCATGAAGCGCTTCAAGACCGGCGCGATGTCCTACGGCTCCATCTCGAAGGAGGCCCATGAGACCATGGCCGTCGCGATGAACCGCATCGGCGGCAAATCGAACACCGGCGAGGGCGGCGAGGACCCGGTCCGTTATCTCCCGCTCGACAACGGCGACTCGAAGAACTCCGCCATCAAGCAGGTCGCCTCCGGCCGCTTCGGCGTCACCAGCGAGTACCTCGTCAACGCCCGCGAGATCCAGATCAAGATGGCCCAGGGCGCCAAGCCCGGCGAAGGCGGCCAGCTCCCCGGCACCAAGGTCTATCCATGGGTGGCCAAGACCCGCCACACCACCGCGGGCGTGGGCCTCATCTCCCCGCCGCCGCACCACGACATCTACTCGATCGAGGACCTCGCCGAGCTCATCCACGATCTCAAGAACGCCAACCGCCGCGCCCGCATCAGCGTGAAGCTCGTCGCCGAAGTCGGCGTCGGCACCATCGCCGCCGGCGTCGCCAAGGCCCACGCCGACGTCGTCCTGATCTCCGGATACGACGGCGGCACCGGCGCCTCCCCGCAGACCTCGATCAAGCACGCCGGCCTCCCCTGGGAGCTCGGCCTCGCCGAGGCGCACCAGACCCTCGTCCTCAACAACCTCCGCTCGCGCATCGTCGTCGAGACCGACGGCCAGCTGAAGACCGGCCGCGCCGTCATCATCGCCGCGCTGCTCGGCGCCGAGGAGTTCGGCTTCGCCACTGGCCCGCTCGTCAGCATGGGCTGCATCATGATGCGCGCCTGCCATCTGAACACCTGCCCGGTCGGCGTCGCCACCCAGGATCCGAAGCTGCGCGAGAAGTTCCAGGGCAAGGCCGAGCACGTCGTGAACTTCATGAAGTTCATCGCCACCGAGGCCCGCGAGCTCATGGCCCAGCTCGGCTTCCGCACCATCGAGGAGATGGTCGGTCGCGCCGACCGGCTCGAGATGCGCCAGGCCATCCAGCACTGGAAGGCCAAGGGCCTCGACTTCTCCAACATCCTCTACCAGCCCGAGACCGGCGCCGAGGTGGGCCGCTTCTGCCAGACCACGCAGGACCACGGCCTCGAGAAGTCGCTCGACCTCACCCGCATCCTCCCGCTCTGCCAACCCGCCATCGACAAGGGCGAGAAGGTCACGGCCGAGCTGCCCATCCGCAACGTCCACCGTGTCGTCGGCACCATCACCGGCAGCGAGGTCACCCGCCGCCACGGCGCCGCCGGCCTCCCGGAGGACACCATCAGCATCAAGTTCAACGGCTCCGCCGGCCAGAGCTTCGGCGCCTTCATGCCCAAGGGCATGACCTTCACCCTCGAGGGCGACGCCAACGACTACGTCGGCAAGGGTCTCTCGGGCGGCCGCATCATCGTGTATCCGCCCGTCGGTTCCACCTTCGACGCCGGCGAGAACATCATCGTCGGCAACGTCGGCCTCTACGGCGCCACCAGCGGCGAGGTCTTCATCCGCGGCATGGCCGGCGAACGCTTCGCCGTCCGCAACTCCGGCGTCAACGCCGTCGTTGAGGGCGTCGGCGACCACGGCTGCGAATACATGACCGGCGGCCGCGTCGTCGTGCTCGGCCCGACCGGTCGCAACTTCGCCGCCGGCATGAGCGGCGGCATCGCGTACCTCTACGACGAGCACGGCCGCTTCGCCTCGCTCTGCAACCCCGAGCTGGTCGACCTCGACGAGCTCGA
>JAEXPG010000278.1 GCA_023447015.1 Verrucomicrobiota bacterium | reverse complement strand
CTCCTCGACCGCGAGGGCGAGGCGGCCGAGTTCGCGCAACTGCGGCGGCGCCAGCCGGCGCGGCGGCGGGCCGAGCGGGCGCAGGCGCCGGGAGCCGCGGCCGAGGATGCAGCTCTCGCCGCGGACGCGCCCGGAGACCAGCGCCTCGCCGAGCCCGGGGACGACTTCGAGCAGCAGGCGCGTGCGGTCCTGCGAGAGCGGGTCGACGGTGAAGATCACGCCGGCGGCCTCGGCGGGCACGAGGCGCTGCACGATCACGGCCATCTTCATGGCTTCCGGTGGCAGGCCGCGTTCGCTGCGGTAGTGGAGCGAGCGCCGGGTCCAGAGCGAGGACCAGCAGCGTTTAACGGCGTCGATGAGCGTCGGGAGGTCGGTGATTCCGAGGAACGACTCGTACTGGCCCGCAAACGAGGCCCCGGGCAGGTCCTCGGCGGTGGCGGAGGAGCGCACGGCAACCGGTGGCGACCCGAGGTCGCGCCACGCGGCGGCGAGCTGCGCCTCGAGCGCGGGAGCCAGCGGAGTGGCGGCGAGGAGGCGGGCGGCGATCTCCTCCACCGCGGGCCAGTCGCGTCGCCGGAGCGAAGGGGCCAGTTGGTCGGTCAGGCCGGCACGGGCGGCGTGTTCGTCGTAGGCGGCGGTGGTGAGGACGAAGCCGTCGGGTACCGGAAGGCCCCAGGCGACGAGGCGGCCGAGGCTGGCGGCCTTGGCGCCGAGTTGGGCGGGGTCGGCGTCGCCGCCGAGTGGAGCCAGAAGCTGGAGGTTCATCGCGCCTTCTTTCGTCCGGGCGAGGGGGACGTGGCAGTGCGCGCCGCTGTAGTGGTGGTCAGGCCGCCACAGGCGAACTCCCAGAGGCGGGCGACGGCGTCTTCGGCGCGTTGGCCGGAGAACAGGATGGCGACGACGGCGTTGTTGTAGAGGGCGACGACCTGGGCGGCGAGGGCCGGTGCGGCGAGGTCGGTGCGCACCTCGCCGCGGTGCTGGGCGTCGGCGATCAGGGCGGCGATCGCGCGGGCAATGCGGGCGCGGGCTGGCGAAGGGTGGGAGAAATAGGTGCCGTCCTCGAGGCTGTGGACGAGCACGATCCGGAGGTTGGCGCGCTGGGCCTCGGCCGCGGTCGCCATCGCGTGCAGGATGCGCTGCAGCTCGGCCAGCGGCGAAGCGGCGGGATCGCGGGCGGCGAGGGTGGTACCGATGGTCTCCTCGAGTTCCTCGCCGAAGAAGCGCAGCACGGCGGACTTGTTGCCGAAGTGGTTGAAGAAACTGGCGCGGCTCATGCCGGCGGCGACGGCGATGTCGTCGGCCGTGGTGGCGGCGTATCCCTTCGTGCGGAAGAGGCGCATCGCGGCCTCATGGAGGCGACGGCGCGCTTCCCGATACCGCGGGGTGCGGATGGCGGCGGCGCTGGGCATGGGATCAGAGCCGGAGCCACTGGCCCGCCATGGGCAGGGCGAAAGCCGCGGCCATGGCGAAGAAGACGCCGGTGAGCACCCGATGCAGGAGGACGAAACGGGTGGAGGGTGCGGGGGTGGGCGGCCGGAAGTACGCGAGCTGCCAGACGCCGCGGACCAGCCAGAATGCCGCGTAGAAGGTGGCCAGCGTAAGGCCGAGCGGAGAGCGGCCGGCCAGCTCGGCGGTATGGAAGAACGCCGCGTAGGAGAAAAAGAAGAAGAACGGGATGAGGAAGAGATGGATCGTGTGGAGCACCCGCGCGGAGCGCGGCGAGAGACGCTTGAACTCCTGCTCCCAGGCGAAGATCCGGGGGAAGAAGCAATGGAACAAACCGAGGAGCAGCGAGAGCAGCCCGCCGAGGTGAAGTCCGGAGGCGATCATGATGGGGAGACGAAGTTAGACTTGAGTCCAAATGGCAAGCCCAAGCCCCTCCGGCACGGCGGACCGGCCGAGCCCCGCGGGTTGTGCGCCGGGTGCCCGCGCGGTCACGGTCTCCGCGATGCCGGGCTTCGGGACGGCGCCGGGACTTGGGAGGCTTCACCGGCGTGCTTGCGCCCGCGCGCGCCGAGGTCCCGAATGGCGGGGTGATCTCCATCCTTTTCATCGGCGACATCGTCGGGCGGCCCGGCCGCGACATCGTGACGAAGCACGTCGCGGCGCTGCGCGCGCAGTGGTCCTTGGACTTCGTGATCGCCAACGCCGAGAACTCCGCGGCCGGCGCGGGCATCACCGGCACGATCGCGCGCGACCTGCTCGGCAACGGCGTCGACGTCATCACCCTCGGCGACCACGTGTGGGACCAGAAGGGGTTCGAGGCGGAGATCCGGACCTTCGACCGGGTGTGCCGACCGGCGAACCTCCCGGCGGCCTGCCCCGGGCTTGAGCGCGTGGTCGTCGAGAAGAACGGTTTCCGGCTCGGTGTGTTCACCGTCTTGGGACGGAATTTCATCGGGCTGAAGGGCGACTGCCCCTTCGCCGCGGCGGACCGGCTGCTGAAGGCCTCCGAGGCCGATTGCGACGGTGTCTTCGTCGAGGTCCACATGGAGGCGACCTCGGAGAAGATCGCGATGGGCTGGTACCTCGACGGGCGCGCGCTGGCGGTGGGCGGCACGCACACCCATGTGCCGACGGCCGACGCCGCGGTGCTGCCGAAGGGCACGGCCTATCTCACGGACGCCGGCATGACCGGTCCGTACGAGTCGGTGCTCGGGCGCGACATCCAGGCGGTGATCGGCCGTTTCGTCGACGGCATGCCGCGGCGGTTCGAGGTGGCGACGGGCGATGTGCGGATCTCGGGTGTGGTGGTCCGGTACGATCCGGCCGCGAAACGCGCGGTGTCGTGCGAGCTCGTGACGGTGCGCGGCTGAGGCCGGTCGCGCGTGTGAGGTCGGTGATCGCGGATCAACTGTCCGCCGGCGGCGGTAGGCGACGAGGCGCCCTGCGCGCCGGTCGTTTGCGGGCGGGTGCGGTTACGACGGGCGCCGAATTCGGCGCCGATGAGTCAGTGCTTTGGCGTCTGTCTGGCTCCGTCGCTCGGCGGGCCCGGGCGGCTCAGAGCAGTTTGCGGTACTGGATGCCGCGGGAGTCCTCGAAGACGAGTTCGTTGGGGAGGATTTGCACGAGCTTCAGGCCGAGCTCGCGGTCGACGACGCCGCCGGCGCGGAAGACTTTGTTGTTCATGAGCAGCTTCGCGTCGTCGGCGACTGAGCGCACGCCGTTGATGCGGGCGGCGTCGAGGAAGGCGAGGATGCGCGGGTCCTCCATCTGCAGGGTGATCTTGAGCGACTCGGGCTGGGCGGGTGGTGTCGGCTGGGCGGCCGGAGTCACGGCTGCGGCGGGCGCGGGTGTCGGCGCCGGGGCGGCGGCGACTGGTGCGGGAGCGGGGACCGGAGGTGTCGCGGTGCCGGGCAGATTGATCTGGAGCGAGGGCGGAGGCGCGGGCGGGGCGACAGGCTCGGCCGGCAACGGGGTTGCCGGAGCCGTGGGCGTCGGGTTATTGGCGGCGACGGCGACCGGCGCAGACTGGCCGGAGGGCTTGAGGAACCAGACGGCGGTGCCACCGCCGACGAGCGCGAGGACGACCAGGAGAGCCGGCCAGGGGTTGCTGCGTGCGCGGAGCTCGCCGCGGGGCGCCGGGGCGTGGCCGGTCGGCGGGGTGACGCTGGCGGGATGTTCCGGCGCGGTGGCGCGTTCGCGTTGCGCTTTCTTGAGGGCGTCGTTGATGAGGCTCATGGCGGGCGGCGGTGCTCGGAGGACGAAGAACTGGGGGCGGACAGCGAGCGGGTGAGGGTTGAGTATCCGATTCCCGGCCGCCTGTCGACGGTCGACCGGGGCGGGCGGTCAGTCGGTGAGGTGGGCGATCTCCTTGAGGGCGCGGCGGACGTCCCACCAGTTGACCTCGTCGGAGTCGCGGACGAAGGCGGAGAGGAGGGATTTGTCGCAGAGATTGTTGATGATGCGGGGGGTGCCGCGGCTGTGGCGGTAGATGGAGCGCAGCGCCCACTTGGTGAAGCGCGGGCGGCCGTTGGCGCCGGCGAGCGTGAGGCGGTGGAAGATGTAGTGCGTGGCCTCGGCCTGGGAGAGCGGGTTGAGCTCGTAGTGGACGAGGATGCGCTGGCGCAGCTGGCGGAGGCGGTCCTGGCGGAGCTTCTCCTTGAACTCGGGCTGGCCCATCAGGACGATCTGGAGGAGCTTCTGCTTGTCGGTCTCGAGATTGGAGAGGAGCCGGACCTGCTCGAGGACCTCGAAGGAGAGGTTCTGGCACTCGTCGATGATGAGGACGATGTCCTTGCCGGCGTGGATGCGCGCCATGAGCACGCGGTTGACCTGGGCGACGAGGGCGTTCTGCGTGTGGTCCTCGATGGTCTCGCCGAGCTCGAGCAGGATGGTCTCGAGCATCTCGGTCTCGGTCACGCGGGGGTTGAGGACGAGGGCGGTCTCGAAGCGCGCCGGGTCGAGCTCGTTGAGGAGACGGCGGCAGAGGGTGGTCTTGCCGCAGCCGACTTCGCCGATGAGGACGATGAAGCCCTTGCGCTCCTCGATGCCGTACTTGAGGTGCTGGAGCGCGTCGACGTGCGAGGGACTCAGGTAGAGAAACTTCGGGTCCGGGGTGATGTTGAAGGGCATCTCCTCGAAACCGTAGAAACTTTTGTACATCGGGCGGGCTGGGTTTGGGTCGGCGGAAGTGGGCGCGGCAGCGCGGGAAAATCGGGAAAGTTATTGAAACGGCGCCGATTATGGACTCTAAAATCCCAGCGCAAGAAGGCAGCGGCATCCAAACCCTTTTTTACCGCACCTTCCGATTCTGCGATGTCCCTCGGTCGATTCCTAGCCACGTTGTATGCGGTCGTGTTCCTGGCGCTCAGTGCGTTCGCCGGGATCTCGTTCATGCAGACGTATCAGGAACTCAACAACCTGCAGACGCAGGAGACGGAGACCCGGCAGAAGCTGCAGATGGCCGAGCAGGAACTGCGCGAACAGCAGCGCATGCTCACGCAGCTGCGCAGCGACCCGCAGTTCGTGGAGTCGATGATCCGCCGCAAGCTCGGCTACGCCAAGCAGGGCGAGACGGTCTTCCGCTTCCGCGAGTAGGGCGGCGGCCGGAAGCGTGGAAGGCGGGCGGCCTCCGGCGCGCTCACCCGGTGCGTGGTGGTGGGGCGAGGGCGTGGTGCAGCGCCTCGAGCAAGGTGTGCGACTCGAAGGGCTTCTGGAGTTTCACCACTGCGGGCGGCACCGATGCCTCCAACGGGCCGATGTAGCCCGAAGCGACGATCACGGGCAGGTCCGGCCGGTCGGCGCGGAGGCGCTGGATGATGTCGACGCCGCTCAGGCCGCCGGGCAACACCATGTCGGTGATCAGGACGGCAACCTCGTCCCGCCGGGTGCGCCACGCCTCCAGGGCCTCCTGGCCGTTGCGGGCCGACTGCACGCGGTAGCCGTGGCGCTTGAGCAACATCGCGAGGATCACCCGGACGCTTTCCTCGTCCTCGACGGCGAGCACGAGTTCGTCGTGCCCATCGGGCGGCCGGGCGGCCGGCGGGGGCGTGGCCGGGGACTCGCGGTGGGGGTGCGCCGGCAGGAACACGCTGAAGGTTGCGCCCTGCCCGGGGGCGCTCTCCACCTCGATCCAGCCTCCGTGCTGCTTGATGATCCCGTGAACGATCGAGAGGCCGAGGCCGGTGCCGTGCCCGACCTCCTTGGTGGTGAAGAACGGTTCGAAGATGCGCCCGAGCGTCACCGCATCCATGCCGCAGCCGGTATCCGAGACGCGGAGCCGGGTGAACCGCCCCGGCCGGGCCTCCGGGGCCGATCGCGCCGCGGGCTCGGGCAGGTCGACCGCGTCGAGCCGGATGGTCAGTCGGCCACCGTCGGGCATCGCGTCGCGGGCGTTGACGCAGAGGTTCGTCACGACCTGTTCGAGCATGCCGACATCGCCCTCGACGGTCGGCAGGGCGGGTGCGCTCTCCAGCTCGATGGTGATGCGTTCGCCGAGCACCCGGCGCAGCATCTGGAGGAGGTGCTCGAGCACATCGCGAAGGTCGAGCGGCTTCAGCTGGATCGTGCGCTGCCGGCTGAAGGAGAGGAGCTGCCGGGTGAGCGAGGCGCCGCGGGCGACCTCCTTCTCCAGCTCGACCAGCGAGGTGCGGGTCCCGGTCGGGAGGCCCTCGGTGTGGCGCAGCAGCCCGAGGTGGAGCGTGATCGCGGCGAGGATGTTGTTGAAGTCGTGGGCCACGCCGCCGGCGAGTTGACCGAACGCGTCCATCTTCTGGACCTGGCGGAGCTGGGCCTCGAGGCGCCGGTGCGTGGACAGGTCGTGGGCGATGGAGAGCAGCCGCGACGTGCCGGCGATCTCGACGGTCTCCGCGCTGAAGAGCGTGTCGAGCTTCCGGCCATCCTTGGTGGTCACGACCTGGGGGACGGCGGTGATCCGTCCCTCGCGTTGCAGGATGCCGAGCAGGTGCGCGCGGTCGTCGGCGGACATGAGGCCCAGGCTGATCGAGCTGTGGCCGATCAGCTCCTCCCGGGTGAATCCGGTGGCCCGCGCCAGCTCGTCATTCACCTCGAGGTAGATGCCCTTCTCGATGTCGGAGACGGCGATCATCAGCGGCGCGCAGCGGAACACGGTGGCGAACTTCGCCTCGCTGGCGCGCAGCGACTCCTCGGCCTGCTTGCGCTCGGTGATGTCGGTGATCACGCCGTCGTGGACGAGTTCGCCGGTTTCGGCCGGCGGGCGGACGACGATGCTGTTGCGCACCCAGCGGGTGGTGTTGTCGCGATGGGTGAGGCGGTGCTCGATGGGCGGCGGCTGGATGCCGGCGGCAACCTGCCGGGCGAAGGCCTCGACCCGTTCGCGGTCCTCCGGGGGGACGAGCGCGAGCCAGCGGTCGGGTTCGTCGAGCAGTTCGGCGGGGGTGTACCCGGTGACCTTGAGGCAACCGGGGCCGTGGCGGGTCTCGGCCGGGTGGCCGGGGCGTTGCGTCACAGTGTAGACGTAGTCGGAGGTCGACTCGAGCAGGAGGCGGAAACGCTGCTCACCGGCCAGCAAGGCGGCCTGCGACTGGCGTTGGGTGATCGCGATCGCGAGGTTGTCGGCGAGGTGCTCGAAGAGCGCGAGGCGGGCGGCATCGAAGGCCTGGCGCCGGCCGGCGTTGAACTCGAGCAGGCCGAACGCGCTTCCGCCCAGTTGCAGCGGGACGATCGCGATGGACTCGGGCGGGCGGGTGTGGCGGTGGTTGTGGCTGGCGGGCAGGGGCACGGGGCAGGCCAGCACGTCGGCCACGGCGTTGTTCCAGTAGCTGCCGCGGGCGGTGAAGCAGGACTGGGCCGGGCCGGCGGCGCCGCGGAGAATGCGGTCGCAGAGGCAGTCGGCGCGGGGCTTCCCTCCGGCCACGCGGAGGATGCCGCCCAGCGGGTCGCGATCACAGAGGTGGCGGTCCTTCTCGACCAGCAGGCCGTTGGGGCCCACCTCCAGATAGGGACAGGTGTGAATGGCGCTAAGTTAAGCTCGTTCACTTGAGGGCGCGCGAAGGGGAAACGACCATCTGATGACGCGGGCTGGTGAGCAGTTGGTAGACTTTGGGTCGCCGTTTGCGCGCCCGCGGTTCGACCCGGT